>JANLUW010000006.1:0-12269 GCA_031363645.1 Rhizobacter sp.
GGCCACCGGCCGCGTGCACACCAACTACGCGCAGGCGGTGGCCGTCACAGGGCGCTTGAGCAGCAACGACCCCAACTTGCAGAACATACCCATCCGCACGCCTGAAGGCCGGCGCGTGCGCGAGGCTTTCATCGCCCCGCCCGGGCACTCGATCCTGAGCGCCGACTACTCGCAGATCGAGCTGCGCATCATGGCGCACATGAGCAGCGACCCGGGCTTGCTGAAGGCGTTCGCGGAAGGTGTCGACGTGCACCGGTTGACGGCCAGTGAGGTGTTCGGCGCCGCGCTCGCCGAAGTGAGCAACGAGCAGCGCCGCTACGCCAAGACGATCAACTTCGGCCTGATCTACGGCATGGGTGCGTTCGGCCTGGCGCAGAGCTTGGGCATCGAGCGCGGCGCGGCGGCCCTCTACATCGAACGTTATTTCGAGCGCTTCGCGGGCGTGCGCCGCTACATGGACCAAACGAAGGAATCGGCGCGTGCGAAGGGCTACGTCGAAACGCTGTTCGGCCGCCGCATCTACCTGCCCGAGATCAACGGTGGCAACGGCCCGCGCAAGAGTGGCGCCGAGCGCCAGGCGATCAACGCACCGATGCAGGGCACCGCCGCCGATTTGATCAAGCTCGCGATGATCTCGGTCCAGGGCGTGCTCGACAGCGAACAGCGCGCCACCAAGATGATCATGCAGGTGCACGACGAACTGGTGTTCGATGTGCCCGCCGCTGAGCTCGACTGGGCGCGCGCCGAGGTGCCACGCATCATGGCCTCGGTGGCTCAGTTCAAGGTGCCGCTGCTCGCGGAAGTGGGTGTCGGCAAGAACTGGGACGAAGCGCACTGAACACGGCAGCGACGGAGCCCACAGGTCAAATCAGGTCAGGTCCGCTTTGCCGGCGCGAATTTGTTCGCACATGTTCCGCCCGGTCACGGTGAGTTGCAGCGAACCGCCGTTCCATTCGAGCCAGTACAGCGCGACGTACGCCGTGATCATGTGCTCGCTGACGAGGTCGGCGCGTCGTCGCTTGAGCGCGTCGACCGTGAAAAGAAAGGCATTGCGCAGGTCTTCGTTGCGGGTCGACGAGGTTGAAGTTGTCAAGGGCGCCCTCCGGTGGAACCCCACGGTAACACCCGAAGCTCTCCTACCGGGCCTGCGTTGTGGGCATGAAACACTCCATGTCGTCCACTCGATCACAGCACCCCTCACCTCATGTCGAACGGCCCCGAGATCGATTCCGATGCCTGTCTCGTGTTCATCGTCAACGCGGCGTCCGGCAGCGAAGGCGCGGAGGCAAAACGCAGCGCGATCGAGACCGCGTTGAAATCCGCCGGCCGCCGTGGCGAAGTCGTGTTCGCGCCGGCCGCGGGGCTGGCCGGCGCGGCGCGCGCGGCCGCCGCCAAGGCCAAGGCTGCGCGCAGCGGCGTCGTGGCGGTGGGAGGCGACGGCACGATCAACGCCGTGGCGCAGGCGGCTCATGCCGAGGGCTGCCCGATGGGCGTGGTGCCGCAAGGCACGTTCAACTACTTCGCGCGCACCCACGGCCTGCCGGTTGAGCCCGGCGCCGCGGTCTTGGCGCTGCTCGACGGAACGCCGCAGCCGGTGCAGGTCGGCAGCGTGAACGGCACGGTGTTTTTGGTGAACGCGAGCCTCGGGCTGTACCCGGCATTGCTGCAAGACCGCGAGGCCTGGAAGGCGCGCTTCGGCCGCAGCCGGTGGGTGGCGGCCGGCGCCGGCCTCGCGACCCTCATGCGCGAGCATCGCCAGTTGCGCTTGCGCATCGAGCAAGGCGGTGCGGTGCGCAACGTGAAGACGCCGACCCTGTTCATCGGCAACAACCGGCTGCAGCTCGAACAGGTCGGGCTGGCGCAGGTCGGTTGCGTCGAGGCGGGCAGCATCGCCGCGGTGATGCTCAAGCCGATCGGCTCGCCTGCGATGCTCTGGCTGATGCTGCGCGGCGCGTTTGGCAAGCTCGGTGACGCCGACGACGTCGAGAGCTTCGCTTTCCAGCGCATGGTGGTCACGCCGTCGCGCGGTGACCCCGGCCGGCGCATCAAGGTCGCGTTCGACGGCGAGGTCACCTGGATGCGCGCGCCGCTGCAATTCGAGGTGGCGGCGCGACCGCTCTGGCTGCTCAAGCCCGGCGACACGGCTGCCGCGCAAAACACCGCGCAAAGCCCCGCGCCATGAGCGTGCTGCTGCAAATTTCCGACCCGCATTTCGGAACCGAGCGGCCGCGCGTGGTCGAGGCGCTGGTGGCACTCGCGCAGCGCGAACGGCCCGATCTGGTCGTGTTGAGCGGCGACATCACTCAGCGCGCGCGCGCCGATCAATTCGCTGCGGCACGTGCCTTTGCCGATCGGCTCGGCGCGCCGTTCGTCGCGATCCCCGGCAATCACGACGTTCCGTTGCTCGATCTGCCCGCGCGTGTGCTGCGGCCGTATGCGCGCCAGCAAGCCGCATTCGGCGCTGAGCTGGAGCCGGTGCACACCAGCGCCGGGCTACTCGTGATTTGTGTCAACACGACACGGCCATGGCGGCACAAGAACGGCGAGGTCAGCGCGGCGCAGGTCGAGCGCGTGGCTGCCTTGCTCGGCGAGGCCACTGCGGCGCAACTGCGCGTCGTGGTCGTTCACCAGCCCGCCGCCGTGGCACGCGAGCAAGACGCGCACGACCTGCTGCGCGGCCGTGCGCACGCGCTGCAGCGTTGGGCGCAAGCCGGCGCCGATGTCGTGATGGGCGGCCACATTCACTTGCCGTACGTGATCGAGCAACGCGGCCTCGCGCGGCCGCTGTGGGTCGTGCAGGCGGGCACGGCCGTGTCGTCCCGGGTGCGCGCGGGCGTGCCTAACTCGGTGAATCTGCTGCGTTGGAGCGGCGCCTCGAACGTGCGCGCAGCGCTGGTCGAGCAATGGGACTGCAGCGCCGACAGCGACGCGTTCACGCTCGCGATGACCACGCGGTTGGCGCCGATGCGGTGTGAACATGCGCACTGATATCGCCGGGCTCGACCGCGTCGCACCGTTCGTCGGCGCGCACGCATTGCCGCTGTACTTCGCGCTGCTGTTGATGTTGTTGGGGATCGCCTTTCTCAGCTGGTGGGCCTTTGCGCGCTGGATGCTGCCGCGCGAGCCGGGTGCCGCGCCGACGCCGCTGCGGCTGGCAATGCGGCTCGCGTTCGGCTTCGGCGCGATCGTGCTCGGTGCCTGGGTCTTTGCCGAGATCGCCGAAAAGCTCGAGGCCGGCCCCGCGCTCGGCGCGGCCGATCAGGCCCTGGCCGACGCGCTGCACACGAGCGTGCCACCAGCCGCGCTGCAAGCCTTCGCGTGGCTGACCCGCTTGGCCAACACCGAGACGTTGACTGTGCTGTGCATCGCCGTGGCGGCTGCGCTCGCAATCGTCGGTCGGCGCTGGCTCGCGATCGGCTGGGTCGCTGCGGTCGCGGGCAACGCGCTGCTCAACATCACGTTGAAGCAGGTGTTCGCACGGGTGCGGCCGCTGCACGACGACGGCATCGTGCTCGCGCACGGCTTCAGTTTTCCGAGCGGGCACAGCTCGGGTGCGGTCGTCGCCTACGGCATGCTGGCGTACGTGGCGATGCGCTTCGTGCCGGTGCGCTGGCACCTCGCGCTGGTGCTCTGCGCCGTCGCGCTGGCGTTCTCGATCGGTGCGAGCCGGGTGTTCCTGCGCGTGCATTTCGCGAGCGACGTGATCGCCGGTTTCGCTTCGGGCAGTGCCTGGTTGGCGGTGTGCATCGGCAGCATCGAGTTGACGCATTGGTACCGGCGGCGAGCGCGATGACCGACGCGGCAGACACGCGCAGGGTCGGGCAGCAGGTCGCCGTTCACGGCCGGGCCGACGAGAACGAACACGTGCCCGGCTACCAGGTCAAGATCGAAACGCTGATGGTCGGCGGCGTCGAAACGGTGATCCGTTCGCTGCTCGATCGCCAGCAGTTCGACGACCCGCTCGGCGTGGCGCGCGCGCTCGGCATCTCGTCGGCGAGCTGGCCGCTGTTTGGCATGGTGTGGCCCTCGGCGTTGGTGCTCGCCGCGCATTTGCAGCAGGTGCCGCTCGATGCACGCCGCGTGCTCGAGGTGGGCTGCGGGCTCGCGCTCGCGAGCATGGTCGTGCACCGGCGCGGCGGCAACGTGACCGCGAGCGACCACCATCCGTTGACCGAAACCTTCCTGCTCGAAAACCTGCGCTTGAATGCAATGGCGCCGATGCGCTACGAGCATGGGGATTGGTCTGCGCCGAACCCGCTGCCCGGCCGCTTCGACTTGATCGTCGGCAGCGATGTGCTCTACGACAGGGGGCAACCCGAAATGCTCTGCGCCTTCATCGCACTGCACGCCGAGCCGAGCGCCGAGGTCGTGATCGTCGACCCCGATCGCGGCAACCGCGCGGCATTCAATCGCGGCATGCAGGCGCTCGGATTCGCGCGCAGCGAGCGTGCGGTTCGGGCGTTGCCGGGCAGTTGGCTGGCGTACAAGGGGCGGTTATTAAGTTACGTGCGAGCTGAAGCGCACGGCTGAATCGAACTTGATCGACGCTGCCTCATCGATCGCCGCTGCGCCTGACTACGGCCCAGCCGGCGATGGCGGTGAAGGTCGGCACGATCGCCACGACGATCCAGAACCCATGCGCGTGCTGTGCCAGCGGCACGCCGCCCACGTTTATGCCGAACAGCCCGGCGAGGATGTTGATCGGCAGCGCGAGCACGGTCACGATCGTCAGCACGAAGAGGCTGCGGTTGGTGGCCTCGACGACTTGCGCGGTGATCGCTTCCTGCAGCAGCTTGATGCGTTCCTGCAAGGTGCTCATGTCGCGCAGCACGACCGAAAACTCCTCGCTCGCCTGCCGCAGTTCCTGCACATCGAGCTCGGCCACCACGCCGGCGGGTGTTGCAGCAGCCGAAACAGCGCCGCCGGTTCCGGCGCGAGCAGGCGCTGCAGCCGCACCAGCAAGCGCCGCAGCGCGCCGAGCCGCGCGCGCTTGTGGTCGAGCCGGTTCGCGAGCAGGTCGTTGACGACCGCGATCAACGCCTCCTCGCTGCGCTCGATGCGGGTCGAGTGCAGGCCGTCGTACAAGGCCTCGAAGAACGCGTCGGAGAGCTCAGCATGCTGTCGCAGCCACGGCAGCGCGCCGGTGTGCGCGAGGTTGAAGTGCAGCCACACGAAACCGGCATGGCCGGCCTCGGCGAGCCAGCGGGCAGCCTCGTCGCAATCGATCGGGCGGCCGATGGGCCCGATGTCAGGGCCGCTTTCCAGCAAGTAGCCGCAGATGAAGCCGGTCGCGTCGGCGCCGTAGCGGGGTGGGGTCACGGTTGGCAGGGTGGCATCGGCATTCATCAGTTTGCGACACGCGTGTGACAAGTCTGTGACCCTGTTTGTCGCGGTCAGGTCGCGAGCGCTTCGCGGGCCTGCAAGACAATCGGCGCCCATGAAGCAACGTGCGCACCTTTCGCTGATCGCCTCGGGTGGCTTCGTGTTTGCCGCGGCTGCGCATGCGGCCGGCGGGCACTTCGATGTCGACGATGCCGCCGTCCTCGAGCCCGGCCATTGCCAGTACGAGACGTGGGTGACGCGCGCACCGTCGGCCTCGGCCACGGCGTTTTATTTCGGCCCCGGCTGCCGTGTCGGGCCGGTCGAGTTGGCTTTGAACTACGACCGCCTGATGACCGCGAGCGGGAGCGTCGATGCCCTCGGGCCGCAGCTGAAATGGGTCGTCACCGATCCGCTCGCCAGCCCGCTGAGCTTCGGTGCGGCCTGAGCCGTGGCGTGGGGCTTGCGACGCGGGTAGGCCGACCACACGTTGTACGTGCCGGTCACCTGAGCGTTCAACGACACGCTGGCCGTCAACGCCAACCTCGGTGCCGACTTGAATTTCGCCGGTGCGCGCACGCGCCGCATCGGTGCATCGGTCGAGTGGGCCACGCACGAGAAACTCACGCTGATCGCCGAACGCGTGAAGTTCGCGGGCGAGTGGACCTCACGGCTCGACACCCGTTTCATCTTGAGCGATAGGGTCACGCTGGATATCAGCGTGGCCCGCGTCGGCGCTGGCGCAGCGCGCCTGTACGCGATCGGGCTGAACCACGATTTCGCGCGATGACAATGGCAAAAACCTTGTCACGGGCCTGTCGTAAAACCTTCATAAACTCTGTTTGATGACCAAACCCCACGCTCTCGGCACGCCTCAGATGCCTGCGCTGCTCAACCGCGAACGTGCGATCCTCGAATTCAACCGCCGTGTGCTTGCGCAGGCGAGACGCGCCGATGTGCCGTTGCTCGAAAGGCTGCGCTATGTGTGCATCGTCTCGTCGAACATGGACGAGTTTTTCGAGGTGCGATTTGCCGACTATTTGGAAGCCGCGCGCCGCGCCGGCTCAGGCGTTTCGACCCGTGACCTCGAATCTGTCGCGGCCGGTGCGCATGCGCTGATCGACGACCAGTACGCCGTCTTCAACGACGAGGTGATGCCGGCGCTGCACGGGCAAGGCGTAGTGATCCTGAACCACGAGCAGCGCGACGCGGCGCAGCGCCGTTGGGTCGCGGGGTTTTTCGAGCGCGAGGTGCGGCCGTTGCTGGTGCCGGTCGGGCTCGATCCCTCGCACCCGTTCCCGCAGGTCGCGAACAAGTCGCTGAACTTCATCGTGCGGCTCGGCGGCAAAGATGCGTTCGGCCGCGAGAACACGATCGCGATCGTCAAGGTTCCGCGCGTGCTGTCGCGTGTGATCCGCCTGCCCGACAAACTGGCGGGCCCCGGTCGGCAAGTGTTCGTGTTGCTGACGAGCGTGATCCGCGCGCACCTGCCCGAGCTTTTCACCGGCCGCGAGGTCGAGGTGTTTTCGCAGTTTCGCGTCACCCGCGATTCCGACCTCGAAGTCGACGAAGACGATGTGAAGAACCTGCGCCAGGCGCTGCGCTCGGGGCTGACCACGCGCCACTTCGGGCAGGCGCTGCGGCTCGAGGTGGTAAGCACTTGCCCGCCGGAGTTGTACGAATTTTTGCTTCAGCAGTTCGCGTTGCCGCTGGCGGCGCTGTACCGCGTCAACGGGCCGGTGAACCTGGTGCGGTTGAACCAGCTGATCGACCAGGTCGACGACCCGACCCGTGACAGCGAGCGGCCGTTGCTGCGCTTCGCACCGTTCGAGCCGGCGTGGCCGCAGGCGGCATTGCCGCGCCAGGAATCGATGTTCGAGCGGCTGCGCGAGGACGACGTGCTGTTGCACCAGCCGTTCGAGTCGTTCGCGCCGGTGGTGCAATTTTTGCGCGAGGCCGTCTACGACCCCGATGTGCTGGCGATCAAGCAAACCATCTACCGCACCGGCAGCGAATCACCGCTGATGGATTTGCTCATCGAAGCAGCGCGACGCGGCAAGGAGGTGATGGTCGTCGTCGAGCTCAAAGCGCGTTTCGACGAAGAGGCCAACATCAACTGGGCCGAGCGGCTGGAGGCCGTCGGCGTGCAGGTGGTCTACGGCATCGTCGGCCTGAAGACGCACGCCAAGCTGCTGCTGATCACGCGCCGCGAGCGCGGGCGGCTGCGCCGCTACGCGCACCTGTCGACCGGCAACTACAACCCGAAAACCGCACTTGTCTACACCGATGTGGGCTACTTCACCGCCGAGCCCGACCTGACGAGCGATGCCGACGCCGTGTTCCAGCAACTCGCCAGCCTGGGCCGCACCAAGCCGCTGCGCGCGCTGTTGCAGGCCCCGTTCACGCTGCACAAGCAGATGCTCACGCACATCGAGAAAGTAGCGGTTGCCGCGCGCGCTGGCAGGCGGGCGCGCATCGTCGTCAAGGTCAATGCACTGACCGATGTGCCGCTGATCTCCGCGCTCGTCGCGGCCGGCCAGCAGGGGGCAGACATCGACCTGATCGTGCGTGGCGCCTGCATGCTGCCGCCGGGCATCCCCGGTATGACGGACCGCATTCGCGTGCGCTCGGTGGTCGGCCGCTTTCTCGAACATTCGCGCATCTCGTATTTTTGCTGGGGCGATGCGCCGGCCGAGCAGGCGCTGTTTTTGTCGAGTGCCGACTGGATGAGCCGCAACATGTTCGGCCGTATTGAAATCGCCTGGCCGGTGCGTGACCTGGCCATGCGCCAGCGCGTGATCGACGAGTGCCTCGTGCCCTATCTGCACGATCACAAAGAGGCTTGGCAGTTGCAGGCCGACGGCAGCTATGAGCGCATCGGCACCGACGGGCCGAGCGCACAGCAGGCCTTGATTCAGAGATACACGACTGGAGCCACGTGATGGACCTGATCCTCTGGCGCCACGCCGAAGCCTTCGAGATGCGCGAAGTCGAGAACGACCTCGAGCGCGCGCTCACGCCCAAAGGCGAGCGCCAGGCACAGCGCATGGCCGACTGGCTGAACCAGCGGCTCGCGCATTCCACCCGCATCCTCGTCAGCCCGGCGATGCGTTGCCAGCAGACCGCGAAGGCGCTCGGCAAAAAGTTCAAGACACTGACCGAACTGGCGCCCGACGGCAACGGCGAGGCGCTGCTGAAGGCCGCGCGTTGGCCCGATGCGAGCGAGCCGGTGATGGTCATCGGCCACCAGCCGACGCTCGGCTTCGTCGCCTCGTACCTGCTCTCGGAGCAACCGCAAGACTGGACCATCAAGAAGGGCGCAGTCTGGTGGATTCGCGGCCGCAACCGCGAAGACCGCGAGCAGGTGATCCTGCAGGCGGTGCAGTCGCCCGACTGCTTGTAGAGCTGGGTCGGTGTTCAGGCCTTGAAGCGGCGGCGGCTCGCGAAGCCGACCACGCCGAGGCCCGCCAACATCAGCGCATAGGTTTCGGGCTCGGGAACGGCACCGACCTGCACGTTCATCGAGGTCGAGCCCAGCAGGTTGTCGTTGGCGGCACGCACCTCCAGCACAAAGCTGTACAGGCCGTTCTGGTCGACGTCGAATGCGCCGCCAGGGGTGCTGCGGAAGCCGACGTTCTGCGAGTTCTGGAAACTGCTGCCACTGGTCGCGTTGTCACCGAAGTAGGTTCGCGCGTCGACCCAGGTGTAGGCCGTGCCGGCGGAAGGATCGTGGTCGACGCCGAGCAGAAAGCTCAGCCCTTCGTTGTCGCTGAGGCCGCTCAGGTTGAACGAGAACTCGTAGTTCCACTGCGCCTTCGAGCCGCCGCCGGCGTAGTGGCCCGGATCGGCGAAGTAGGTGCCCGACGAACCGTCGAGCAGTGCGCCGGTCGCGCGATTTTTGGCGCGCAGGCCGAGTTCGATGCCGTTGTCGGTACCGATCGTGAAGTTGCCGTTCACGTTGCCGGCGCCGAAGTAGACGCCGGGGTTCGCGAGGTCACCGTACGACGAGTCCGCCTGAGCGGTGCCGCAAACCAGTGCCAGAGCGGGCACGATGGAAGAGATGCAGAACGACTTCTTGGATTGCACTGAGATTTCCTTTTTGTTTGCCTGGGTTGCGAAAGGCCGTCACCACACTGCCAAAGCATGGTGGCGTTGCGAGTCGCCAGCGGTAATCCCGTGTTGCGGGGGGTCGGTCGACGTGCAGCTCGCAAAGGTGAGAAACGCACGGGTTCGGCGTCAGCCGAGCTTCATCCGCTGCATCAGCGCGATATAGCGCGGGTCGTCGCGGACCAGCTTCCAGCGGCCGTCGGCCCTGACCAGCGTCATGCGCACGTCGCGCGCGGCGCAGGCGCGCCCCAGCGCATCGGTCGTCGCGGAGCGCTCGCCGAGGCCGGCGTTCACGAGCCCGGCCGAGGTCGGCGGCACGTAGCGTTGCCCGCGGCGGCTTCGAGCCGCGCCAGCACCTGCAGCGCGCGATCGCGATCGCGGGCGCCGGAGCGGGCGAGCAGGTTGCCGAGCGCAGCGGCGGCCTGCGAGCTGCCGTCGGCGAAATGATCGGCGCGCACCAGGCTCTCGATCGCTTCGGCGGTGTGGCCTTTGGCGCTCAGCATGCCGGCTTGCGCCATGTGGCCGACCCAGAAGTCGGGCTCGATGTCGAACACGCGCTGCAGGCGCTGGCGCGCCTCGTCGCGCTTGCCGGCGGCGAACAGCGGGCCGCTCTCGAGCGTCAGCAGGATGATCGAAAGCGGATCGAACTCGCGCGCGATGCGCAGTTGCTCGATCGCCTCGGCGTTGCGGGCGAGCGTCTCGATCAGCTGCGAGTAGTTGAAATGGGCGTTGCTCTCGCTCGGGTTCAACAACGTGGCCTGCTTGAACGCAGCCTCGGCGCCGGGCCAGTCCCAGTCGTGCCAGAAGCGGTTCCAGCCGATGCTGGCGTGCGCCTCGGCCAGGTCGGGTGAGATCTCGACCGCGCGCTGCGCGTGGCGCTTGGCCTCGGCGAATGTCTGCATCGGCTCGCCGTCGGCGCCGAAGATCATGCGGCGATTCGACTCGGCGATGCCGACGTAGGCGAGCGCGTAGTCGGGGTCGAGCGCGAGGGCCTGTCGATACAGATCGAGGCTCTTGCGCAGCCCCGCGGTGCGGATGCCTTGTGCCTGGTGGCGTGCGGCGAAGTAGAGCTGGTAGGCGTCGAGGTTGCGTGTGCCGCTGATGCCGGCGAGGCGCTTGCGGTCGCGCCGCTCGAGGTGCGGTGCGAGCACCTGCGCCACCTTGGTCGAGATCGCGTCCTGCAGGTCGAACACGTTGGTGAAGCGCTCGTCGAAACTGCCGCTCCAGGCCGCCTCGCCGCTCGCGGTGTTGAGCAAGCGCGCGGTCACGCGCACCTGGCTGCCCGAGCGCTGCACCGTGCCGTCGATGATCCAGACCACGCTCAGGTCACGCGCGGCGCCGATCGGGTCTCGCTCGGGCCCGCCGTAGCGCCGCACCGAACCGACCGAGCGCACTGCCACGCCGGGCAGGTTGGACTAGCGCGCGATCAGGCTGTCGGCCATGCCGAGTTCGAGGATCTCGTCGCGCGGGCTGGCGCCGATCGGGTTGAACGGCAGGATCGCCAGCGTGGTCGGCGCATTCGAGCCGGCGTTTGGGGCTCGCTGTCACCACCAGGCCGCCGCGCCGGCGCCAGCGGCGGCGACGAGCAGCGTGCCGGCGGTGGCGCCGACGAGCAGGCGGCGGCGACGACGCGCACGCGCAGGCCGCGGCCGCGCCGGACCCGATCCAGGGGCTGTGGCAGTCGAGCGTCACGTTGAAGAACTGCGAAAGCGATGCTGCGCTCGGCGGCTTTCGCGGCTTGACGATCTTCAACCAGGGCGGCACCGCCAGCGCCGACAACAACCAGCCCTCGGCCATCAAGGGCCCGGCGATGGGCTACTGGAGCCGCAGCGGCGCCGGTGCGTACGCGGTCGACCTGCGCTTCTGGCGCTACGCGGCCGACGGCATGCCAGCCGGCCAGCAGCGCCTGACCCGCACGATCACGCTCGGCGCCGACGGCAAGACGCTCACCAGCACGATCACCACCCTGGCGCTCGACGCCGCCGACACGGTCGTGCAGCAGGCCTGCGGCGCGGAGACCGGGGTCAAGATCGGCTGATCCCCGTACCGACGCGTCGTGCGCGTGTCCGGTTTTTTGGTGGCATCTCGTTCTACAGGTTGAGCCGCCCGGCTGTATTACCGAACGAGGTGTCATGAGCATTCGCGGGTTGTCGTTGCGCTTTCTTGCTGCGCTCTTCGCGGTCGGGCTCGGTGCGGGCGCTGTGGGCCGCGCCGACGCCGACATCGAACCGGCGACGAGCGAGGTGAAGACCTGGGTCTTGCGCGCCCGCGTCGTCGCCACCGGCTTGCCTGGTGCGCACGGTGTTCGGCAGGTCGGGCGCTTTCACAGTGGCGGGCCGCTCACGACCAACCCAGAATTTTTGATGCAGACCCAGACCGGCCACGTGCTTGATCCGCAGCGCGTGCTCGTTGCACTCGAAAGCAACTTCGGCGCAGCGCCGGCCGACGCGGCGCACGCTGCGGGCACGGTGCTGTCGATCGACCCGCAGGCGGCGAGCGCGGGCCGTGCACTGGCCGTGCCCGCCGATCTGGCGCTGCGGCCGCGTGCCGGCACCGGCGCGGCGCTGCAGATCTTCAGCGCCCAATCGACGCCGTACCTGAACCGCCTGCACAACAGCACCGCGCGCACCGCGGCCTTCACGGCGGCATCGGGCCCGCGCTACCTGTCGATCAACAACGCGTTCGGCCGGCCGTGGATCGCGAACGCGCCGTTCGGCATGCGTGGCGCGGGCAGCGAGAGCGTTGTCGACCCCGATGGTGCGCCGCTCGCGAATGCGCCGAGCGACGCAGCCGGTGGCGTCTTCGTCGGCACCGAGACGCCGCGCGAGAGCGTGCAGAAGGCG
>JANLUW010000085.1:0-17362 GCA_031363645.1 Rhizobacter sp.
CGAACTCAGCATCTTGCTATTGCACCGAAACGTTGGCGTGTCACCAATTTTCCCGTTGCTGCTCTGCGCGTACCCGATCTTCGAGACTCTGTTCTCGATCTACCGAAAGAAATTTCTCCGCCGGATGTCGCCCGGGGTGCCGGATGGCATTCATCTTCACATGCTGGTGTACAAGCGCTTGATGCGCTTGGTCATTGGCACGACGCCAGATCGTCGATCAGTGGCGCGCAACTCAATGACATCACCTTATCTGTGGGTGCTTTGTTTGTTGTCGGTCATTCCGGCCGTGCTTTGGTGGAGCAACACGCGCGTCCTTGCGTGTTTCTTGCTGTTGTTCACGCTGTCGTACGTCTTTTTGTACTGGAGCATCGTTCGGTTCAAGACGCCGCGGTGGCTGATCTTCCGGCGGACGGGTTGACGGGCACGCTGGGCCAAGCTTTTTTCATGCGCCTGCCTGGACCCCACCGCCTCGCACTGAAATCGCACTTCGCCCGGGAGCTGGGCGCCGATTGCGAGGTGCCGCTGTTCGGCTCGCAAGTCGATGACGCGCAGCGCGGCGGCGATGTGGATTTGCTGGTCAGGTCACCGCGGGTCTTGGAGCACCACGCCTGGCTGGCCGCTTGTTTGACATCGCGCGCCGAGCGCCTGCTGGGCGGGCGCCGTGTCGATGTGCTTCTACTCGACCCGTTGACCGTGGTTCAGCTGGTGCACGCCGCTGCGTCGGCGACGAGCGTGGCGCTTTGACCATGCAGGCTCGCCTTGCCTTTTTGGTAGAGACGGTCGAACTCGAAGCGCAGCATCTGCTCGAGACCGACGGGCGCTTGTTCGCTGCGCCCTTCAGCGCACATCGCGCGACAGCCCTTCGCACTCAGGTCGACGAGTCCGATCGAACCGATGCATTCGTGGCGCGATTCGGTGGTCTTCAAGACACCCTTGCCGCCAAGCTTCGCCGCAAGGGTTGACTGCCTCGCCGCGCTGCCCGCGACGTCTCCTTGGACACAAGGGCACTGTTCGAGGGCAAGACGGCCAGGCGGTTTCGAGCCTACTCGATCATCGCGGAGCGCAAGCTTTCTCAGATCCATGCGGCCCAAACTCTCGACTTCCTTCGCTCTCCTCCAGGCAATCAGCTCGAAGCACTGAAGGGGGATCGAAAGGGTCAACACAGCATCCGAATCAACGATCAGTGGCGAATCTGCTTCGTTTGGACGAAAGCAGGACCGGCAAATGTCGAGATCGTGGACTATTACTGAAGGAGTGAGCCATGAATCATCCCGTAGACCGCATGCGCCCAGTACACCCCGGAAAAGTTCTTCGCGAAGACTTTCTCGCGCCGCTGGGCCTGGGCGTCAATGCCCAGGCAGTAGCGCTAGATGTGCCCGCGACCCACATTCACGAGATCGTCAAAGAACGACGCGGCGTGTCGGCCGACACCGCCGCTCGCTTGGCAAAGTACTTCGGCGGCGACGCAGCCTCATGGTTGGTTTTGCAGGCGAACTATGACCTGAAGACACTTCCGACACAGAAGGACATCGAGCGACGCGTTCATGCGCGCGAAGCGATTTCTGTTTGATCTACCGACCATGCGTTTCCGATGGGTCATCCTTGTTTATTGATCGAGGCGTGATCAATTTGCAAGGATGAATTTGAATTGCTACTTCGCCCCTTTTGGGAGAGGGCCGGGGCGAGACGGGGCTTTCGAGTCGCACGCGACGAGCCCGTCGAGCAGTTCCGGCTTGCAAGCCGGAACGCGCCCTGCAAGGGAGGGGCTGCGCCCAGGCACGTGGCGGCTAACGCACCCTCACCCCATCCCTATCCCCGGGGGAGAGGGCGTAATACCGCCCTGGTACTCGGGCACATGCAGGTGCAGCCAGCGCTTGATCACCGCCTCCGGCGCGCCGGCTGCGCACGCTTGAGTCGCGTCGGTCATGTCGGCAATCAGATCGACGCCATCGGCCGCGTGCAGCAACGCGATGCGCAGGCGCGGGTGTGCGGACGGGAGCGTGGCGTCGGTGTCGGCGAGCAATTCTTCGTACAGCTTTTCACCCGGCCGCAAGCCGCTGAAGACGATGCCGATCTCGCGCTCGCGGTGGCCCGAGAGGCGGATCAGGTCGCGTGCCAGGTCGACGATGCGCACCGGCTCGCCCATGTCGAGCACATAGACCTCGCCGGTCTGCGCGAGCACCACGGCCTGCAGCACCAGCCGCGCGGCCTCGGGGATGGTCATGAAGTAACGCGTGATGTCGGGGTGGGTCACGGTCACCGGACCGCCCTTGGCGATCTGCTCTTTGAACTTCGGGATCACGCTGCCGCTGGAGCCGAGCACGTTGCCGAAGCGCACCGCCGAGAAGCGCGTGGCGTGCCCGAGCGTGGCCATGTGCGAGAGCACCATCTCGGCCGCGCGCTTGCTGGCGCCCATCACATTGGTCGGGTTGACGGCCTTGTCGGTCGAGATCAGCACGAAACGTTCGGCGCCCGCCTCGGCCGCGGCGGTCGCGGCGTTCCAGGTGCCGAGCGTGTTGTTTTGCAGCGCGGCCCAGGCGTTCTCGTCTTCCATCAGCGGCACGTGCTTGAAGGCCGCAGCGTGGAAGATCAGATGCGGTCGGTGCGCGGTGAATGTGGCACGAAGGTGCGCGAGGTTTTTCACGTCGCCCATCAGGCGCACCAGCGGCAAGTGCGGGTGCAACTCGCCGAGCTGCTGCTCGATCTGGTACAGCGCGAATTCACTCAGCTCGTACAGCACCAGCCGCGCCGGGCCGTAGCGCGCGAGTTGGCGGCAGAGCTCGGAGCCGATCGAACCACCCGCACCGGTGACGAGCACGGTCTTGCCCGAGATCAGCTCGGCGATGCCCGCTTCGTCGAGCTGCACCGGGTCGCGGCTGAGCAGGTCTTCGGGCTCGATGCTGCGCACACGCTCGATGCGCGCGCTGCCGTCTTGCAGCTCGCTGACGGAAGGTACTGTCAACACGGCGAGCTCGGTGGCCGCAGCCAGCGCTATGGCCCGGCGGCGCTGCACCACGGTGGCACCGGGCAGCGCCACGATGACGTGCGTGGCGCCCCTGTGAACCTCGGCGCGCGCCACGTCGGCGAGCGTGCCCAGCACCGGCACGCCGCCGATGCGCGCACCGCGCTTGGCGGGGTCGTCGTCGAGCAGGCCGAGCACGATCCAGCCTTGCTGGTGGATGCCGGCGAGCAGCAGCTTGGTCGCTTCGCCCGCGCCCATCACGATCGCGCGGCGCACCTCGGTCTCGCTGCCGGTGATTTGCGAACGTGCGTGCTCGTAGAGCATGCGGTAGCCGACGCGCACCAGGCACAGGCCGATGAGCGTGACGAACGGGTGCAGCGCGAGCACCGCGCGCGGCACCTGCGTAAGCCGCACCATCAGCACGAACACCGCGCACAGCAAGCCGCTGGCCACGCAGGCGAGCGTCAGCCGCTTGACCTCGCCGAACCCCGAGAAGCGCCACATGCCGCGCGGGATGCCGGCGGCGACGAACACGCCCAGGTACACGGCGACCACGCCGAGCAGCACCCAACCGTCGTATTCCGGCCGCGCACGCAGCCAGCGCTCGAAGCCGAGCCGGAACAGGTAGGTCGCGTTCCAGGCGAGCGCGATGACCGCGCCGTCGACCAGCAGCGAGAGCGGCCGACGATGCGGGCGCACGCGGGCGAGCGCACGGTCGAGGCGGTGCCAGAACGAGAGCGGCGTGGTGGGGTCGGTCATCGGGGTCAGGGCCGCCGCATCGTCGTCCGCAACAGCGACCGCGACACGACGCGCAGCGTGGCGCAGATCAAGCGCACATCGCCGAGCAGCGAGCATTCGTCGACATACTGGGCGGCGCGGCGCAGCTTGGCCGGCATCACCTGCTCCACGTACAGGCGCTCGGGGTCGGCCGCGCGCCCGAGCAGCGCGCTCTCGTCGCGGTATTCGATCGAGGCCGGGTCGGTGATGCCGGGGCGCACCGAGAGCACCTTGTCGTGCAGTGCGGCCGGGTACATCGCGACGTAGCGCGGCACCTCGGGGCGCGGGCCGACCAGGCTCATCGTGCCGGCGATCACGTCGAGCAGCTGCGGCAACTCGTCGAGCTTGGCGGCACGCAGAAACCGGCCGGCACGCGTGATGCGCGGGTCGGTGCCGACGGTGATTTGCAGTGCGGGCGCGGGTGAGTCTGTGGGTATGACCGCGGTCGCGTCATCCTGCATCGTGCGGAACTTGTGGATGTGAAACGGCACGCCGAAGCGCCCGACCCGCTGCTGCCGAAAAAACACCGGCCCGCGCGAATCGAGCTTGATCCAGAGCGCGATGCCGAGCAGCAGCGGCGAAAGCAGCAACAGCCCGGCACTTGCGCAAACCAGGTCGAACAAACGTTTGGCCATCAGGCGCCGTCAGCCGAGCGCGTGCCGCACGACACCGGCCACACGCTGCACATCGGCATCGGTCATGCGCGTGTAGATCGGCAGGCTCAGCATGCGCTCGTAAGCGTGCTGGCTGTGCGGGAACGATTCGGCCCGCAGCGCGTATCGATCGCGCCAATACGGCTGCAGGTGCAGCGGGATGTAGTGCACGCTGCAACCGATGCCGGCCGCGAACAGCTGCTCGATCAGCACGTCGCGGTTCATGCCCGGGCGGCCGATCGGCGCCGCGTCGCCCAGGCGCAACGGGTACAGGTGCCACGCATGCATGTCGCCGGCTGGCGCGTCGGGCGGCGTGACGAGCGGCAGGCTGGCGAAGGCCGCGTGGTAGGCCTGCGCGATCTCGGCGCGGCGCGCGTGAAAGGCGCGTGTGCGCCGCAACTGATGAATGCCCATCGCCGCGGCGATGTCGGTCAGGTTGTATTTGAATCCGGGCGCGACGATCTCGTAATACCAGCTCGGCACCTTGGCGGTGAAGCGGTCGAACGCATCGCGGTTCATGCCGTGCAGGCGCATGGTCTTGATGCGCTTGGCGAGCGCGGCGTTGCGCGTAACCACCATGCCACCCTCGCCGGTCGTGATGGTCTTGTTGGCGTAGAAGCTGAACACGGTCGCGTCAGACCCCAGTGTGCCGACGAGCGCGCCGCCGCTCGTGGTCGGCAACGCGTGTGCGGCGTCTTCGACGACCTTCAAGCCGTGTCGTTCAGCAATCGCGAGCAGCGCCCGCATGTCGGCCGCGAGGCCGCCGAAATGCACCGGCATGATCGCCTTGGTGCGCGGCGTGATCGCGGCTTCGACGAGTGCCGGGTCGATGCACAGCGTGGCGGGGTCGATGTCGACCAACACCACATCGGCACCGAGGTAACGCACGACCTCGGCAGTCGCGGTGAAGGTGTGCGTGGTGGTGATGACCTCGTCGCCCGGGCCGATGCCGAGGGCTTCCAACGCGAGGTGCAGGCCGGCGGTGGCGGAGTTGACGGCCATGCAGTGCAGCGGCGCGCCCTCCACGCCCGCGCCCGAAAAAGAGCCGAGAAACGCGGCGAAGTCCTCCTCGAACCGCTTCGCCTTCGGCCCTGTCGTGACCCAGCCCGAGCGCAGCGTGTCGACCACCTCGGCGATCTCTTCTTCGCCGATCTCGGGCAACGCGAATGGCAGGAAGGGCAACGTGGGCTGGTTCATGGGTTGTCTTGGATTCACTCCCTCTCCCCAAAGGGGCGAGGGAGCGATGCCCAGCGCTGTACATCGAGGTAACTCACCAGCGACAAATGCACGTGTCAAATGCCCTCGGCATCGCGCAGCGCATTCACCTGCTCGTTCGTCACGGCGACACCATCGCGGGGCGGGAACGGCACGAACTCCGCCACGCCTTTGAAGCGCGTGGAACTCGACGCGGTGGTGAGCGGGTCGTCGTCGATGTCGAGCGGCGTGTGCATGATCGGTCGTTCCAAAGGGTGCTTCATCACGCCTTCAGCAGCTTTAATTCAGTGATGCCAAATTCTATTCGGTCAACGTTTGGCGACCCACGCGAGCACATGGGTGCGCAGCAGTGCAACGGTGTTGAGCAGAGTGTAGAGCGACGGGTGCACGCGGGTGACCGCACGCGCGATCGGCGGCGCGAGGGTGATGCGCTGGGCTCGAACGTCACCGTGCGGGAACAGCTCGCGCACGCGTTTTAGCGGCACGCCGCGCACGTCGGCATTGCGCGGGTTGTTCACCGTGAAGTCGTACCAGAGCACGCCACCGCCGGGCTTGACTGCCGCCCACATCGCATCGGCGAGCCGCTGCTGAAACGCGTTGTCGAGCAGTGACGAAAACACGGTCGACTGCATCACGATGTCGACGCTCGCATCCGTCGGCGTCAGCAGAGTCGCGTCGCCTTGCATCAGCGCCACTTGCGCAGGCAACCGCGCGCGCGCCGCGGCATGCCGCTCGGGCAGTAGCTCGATGCCGGTCAGGTGCTCCGGCGCGAAACCCGCCAGCAGGCATTCGACGAGGTTACCGCCGCTGCCGCTGCCGACCTCGACCAGCGTGAGCGACGACAGGTCGGCCCAGCCCAGACAGCTGAACAACGTCAGCATCGCGCGCTGCCGCTCCTGCCATGCCATCAGCGCCGCGGGATTGAGCAGGCTGTAGCGCGCGTCGTGTGGTGCGCGGCGCGCGTAGCGCTCGCGCACGGCTTGCGGCTCGGTTGGGCTCTTGTCGGGATTCATGCGGACTTCATCAGCGGGTCAGTGTGCCGAAGCGCGCGCGGCCGTGGCCGTGGCGCAGCGCATCCCAGCCGCCGACGAGCGAGCCGATGCCGTAGCCGAGGTGGTACGCCGCGATCACCGCCGGAATGCGCCACAGCGCCGGCCAGGCGACGGTTTGTGATGCCGCGATCGCCATCGTCATCGCGAGCACGGCCAGCGCGTACAGCCCGGCGAATGCGCCGAACGGCAACGCCGTGAGCCCACCAAACGGCCACGCCGCGAGCCCAGTCAAAGCGAGCCCGGCCGACACCGCCAGCGCCGCCACGAACGCACCCGGCACCGCATGCCGAATCGACGCGGGCTGGCCGTGCTTCTTCATCACGAAGGGTTTCCAGTAGCCGTATTGCAAATACTGCCGAAACACCTGCCCCAACGCCGCACGCGGCCGATACACGCTGCGGATGCGCGACGACTGCCACACACGCCCACCGCCCCTCACGATGCGCAGGTTGTGCTCGTCGTCCTGATTGCGCACCAGCGCTTCGTCGAAACCGCCGAAGCGCTCGAAGCTCGCGCGCGGCCAGCTGCCGAGGTAGACGGTGTCGACCCAACCGTCGTGGTCGAGCTGCCGCGAGCGCGCGCCGCCCGCCACCCAGCGCGACTGGAACGCCGCGGCCACCGCGTGCTGCATCGCGCCGGCATCGGCATCGGGCACGGCGCGCCACGGGCCGCCTGCGTTGTCGGCACCGGTCTCGGCGAGCACGGCGAGGCATTGCGCGATGTAGTCGTCGGCGTACGCGCTGTGCACGTCCATGCGCACGACGAACTCGCCGGTCGCGCGCTTCAGCGCGGCGTTCAGGCCGGTCGACACGATGCGCGCCGGGTTGTCGATCCACACGATGCGCGGGTCGGCCGCGGCCAGCCGCTGCAACATCTCGCGCGTGCCGTCGTCGCTTTGCCCATCGGCGATCACGAGTTGCAACTCCCAGCCCGGCGCGAGTTGCTGGCGCAGCACGCCGGCACAGAAACCCGCGATGTACTTGCGCTCGTTGCGGCACGGCACGATGACGCTGACGAGGCTCATGCCGCCGCGCTCCGCGCGATGACCGCCTCGAAGCAGCTCAGCATGCGGTCGATGCTGTGCTGCCATTCGTACCGCTGCAGCACCCGCTCGCGGCCGGCGTGGCCGAGGCGCGCGCGCAGGTCCGGCGCGTCGACCAGCGTGCGCAATGCTCGCGCCAGCGCCGCCACATTGTCGCGCGGCACGACCAGCCCGGTCTCGCCTTGCACCACCACCTCGGGCAGGCCGCCGGCATCGCTGACGACCACGGGCAAGCCACAGGCCGAAGCCTCGAGCACGGCGACGCCGAAACTCTCACTGTCGAGCCGGCTGACCGCGACGTACACGTCGAAACCGTTGAGCCACTGCGGCACGTCGGCGTGCAGTAGGGCACCTGTGAAACGCACCTGCGCGGCGATACCGAGTGCGGCACACAGCGCCTCGAGCTCGGCACGTTGCTCGCCGCCACCGACGATCACAAGCGACAGCGGCGGCGCGCCGGCAGCGTGGTCGGCGGTGAGCTGCGCGAACGCACGCACCAGCACGTCGATGCCGTACTTCGGCGCGAGCGTCTTGACGGTGCCGATGACCACGCCCTCGCGCGCGCGAGGCTGCGGCGCGAAGCGCGCGGTGTCGACACCGAACGGCGTGATCGCGACCTCGCCGATGTCGGCAACGAGCCTTCTCACTTGCTCGGCCATCGCCTCGCTGGTCGACGCAATCGCATCGGCGCGGCGCAGGTTCCGGCGCAGCCACCAGCCCTTGAGCCGGCTCTCGGCGGGAAAGTCGTAC
The DNA here is from genome assembly GCA_031363645.1 of Rhizobacter sp. Lineage (GTDB taxonomy): Bacteria > Pseudomonadota > Gammaproteobacteria > Burkholderiales > Burkholderiaceae_C > LMDS01. The sequence continues at coordinate 8,452 of JANLUW010000085.1, forward strand.
ACATCGCTGCCCCAGACCGACAGCAGCCACGGCCGGAAGCCGGCCAACGCGGCGGTGCTGCCGTAGCCGCTGGCGTAGTGCACGCTGAGCAGGTCGGGCCGCTCGTCTCGCAGCAGGCGGCGCAGCGCCGGCACGTTGCGAAAGTAGCCGGCCGTGCCGGCGTGCGGCAGCTTCACCACGCGCACCCCCGCAGGCGCTCGCCACGAAGCATCGGTGTGCTGGGTCGCGAGCACAAGTTCGACACCGCGTGCCTGCAGCCCCTCGACCCAGCGCTGGGTGTGGATCACGCTCGCTGGCGCCAGCAGCACGACCATCAAGCGGCGCGCCTGAGGTAGACGACGATTTGGTCGCCGTCGCGCGCGCGGTTCAAGCGCTCGGCGCGGCGCGCGTACTCGCGCAATTGCGCTCCGGTGAAGGCGCCCGGCGCGGGCACGATGCCGTTGCAGCCCGGGCGCATCAACGCGATGCCGCGGCGGTACTGCTCGCTGCCCCAGAACTGGAATGCGGTCGAGTCGAAGGTAATGCTTTGCACCTCGAATCCGCACCGTTCGGCGAGCAAGCGAATGCTGGCGATCGAATGAAGGCACAGATGGCGTGGCGCGTCGAGCGCGCACCAGTCGACCCCGTAGTGCCGCCACGCGTGGGAGCTCACGGTCGGAATGCGCACGACACAACGGCCACCCGGCACCAGCGCACTGTGCGCGGCCTGCAGCGCGCGCTGTGGGTCGGCGATGTGTTCGAGCGAGTGGTGGAACATGACCAGATCGAACGGCCCCATCGCCGGATCGAGTTCGGCGCACCTCACGGTCAGGCCGCCCCCGAGATCGAGGTCGTGCGCGATGAACGGGTCGACGCCCGACAGCTGCGTGAAGCCGGCCGAACGCAACGCCAGCAGCAGTTCACCGCCGCCGCAACCGACGTCGACGATGCGCGTGTCGCGCCGCAAACGCAGCGGCCGCAGCGAGGCGAGGGCGAGGAAAGGTCGCAGCTTTGCCAGCGCCCAGCCCAATGGATCGACTTGGCCGCTGAGGTAGCGATTGCGCGCGCGCACTAGCGCCGCACCCGCGCCACCACTCGATGCATGGCCGCCGAACGAGTAGTAGCCGGCGCCGTAGTGGCGCGCCAGGTCGTTGGGAATCGACGCGATCTGCAGGCAGCTGCAGGCCGCGCACAACAGGTAGTCGAACGGCTCGCCCGACGCGAACATCATCTCTCGCGCACGGTAGCGCTCGTGCGGACCCGCGCTGGCGCAAACCCGACAGCGAAACTCAGCTGGCGCGGCAGGCGGCGTCGCGGTCTTTTCGAGATCGGTCGGCATGTTCACATTTTCCCCGCCATGACGGCCTCGAAGTCGGCCCGCGTCACACGTTCCATCACGCCCGCGCGGCGCAGCAGGCGCGCGAAGAAATCGGGCAAGCCATCGGCCCGCACCAGCCCGCTGCGCCACAACAGCAGCGCGACATACGGCATGTACGCGAGCACCCAGAGCCACCAACGCAGCGTGCCGATGCGCAACCGCATGTGGATGAAGCGGTTCAGGTAGTAGACGAACACTTTGGCCTGCGGGCGCTGCCCCGCTGCCGCATTGAACGATGCGCTGACCTTGTGCCGCACCACCGCGCTCGTCAGGCACGCGGCCCACAGGCCCCGCTCGCGCATCCACAGCGCCAATTCGAAGTCTTCTTCGCCAAAGAAAAACCGCTCCGAAAACCCGCCACGGGCCGCGAACTCCGACGTGCGCACTGCGAAGCAGCAGCCGGTGAAAAAGCTGCAGCGGATCTCGCTGCGGCGCGCGCCTTCACTGCGCAAGCGGCCGGCAAGGTGGTAGCGGCGCAGCCCGATCGGGTAGACCTCGCCGCCGCAGTTCCAGATGCGATCGCTGCCGTCGACCACCAGCATCGGCAGGCACGCGAAGCAGCGCGGGGCGGCAATCAAGCGATGCACGATGCGCTGCAGCGCGTCGGCCTCGACCACGGTGTCGTTGTTGAGGAAGACGACGAACTCGCAGCCCGCCGATTGCGCCACCCGCAGGCCGAGGTTGCAGCCGGCGGCAAAGCCGAGGTTCTCGCCGGCTTCGATCGACACGGCACGCGATGCCGCGGTCAGCCGCGGCCACGTGACAGCGCTGCCGCTGCACAGCGCGATGCCGCGTTCGGCCAGGTGCGCATTGATGCGGGCCGGCGAACCGTCGGACGAGCCGTTGTCGACGATGACCAGCAGCGCGTCGTTACCGCCGTCGAGGATCGAGTCGAGGCAGGCCAGCGTGTCGGCCGCACCGTTCCAGTTGACGATCACGACGGCGTACGTCATCGCGGCGCCTGCGCGGCCACGACCGCGAAGGCGACATAAGCACAGCCGGCGACCAGCTTGGCGAGCGCCACGCCCGTGGCACCGGCGTGCACCGCGAGCACCGGCCCAAGCCACAGGAACAGCAGCAACGCGACCACGACGCCGGCGAAGAGGCGGTAGGTCTGCCCGCGCAGTTCCAGCGGCTTCTGGACGAACCCGGCGGTGGCCCAGACCGCGCCGCCGGCAATCAGCAGCAGCCCGGTCGGAACGTCACCCGCCAGCGCCCGCGAGATTCGCCCGACGCTGGCGGCCGACAGCAGCGCCCCCAGCAGCACGCACACGCCAGCGACCGCCAGCACACCGACGACGCCGAGCCGGCGCAGGCGGCGCAGCGCAGCGGCATCCGGGTTGGCGCTTTGGCCGAGGTAGGCCGGCATCATCGCGGCGCCCAACGCGCCGGCCGCCGCGGAGAACACGGCGTTGATCACATCGGCCTGCGCCGCATAGCGACCGCTCGCTGCCATGCCCAACGTGTCGGCGACGACGGCGCGTTCGGCCAGCGACATGCCGACCACCACGGCCAACCAACCGGCCAAGCCGAGCCCGTAGCCGAGGTACTGCGCGTCGATGCTGCGCTGGCCATCCGCAGAGTCTGCGGCGCGCGGCACACGCACGAGGCACAGGCATGCCGCGAGCGCGAGCCACTGCGCCAGCAGCGGCGCGGCGGCCTGCGCGCTCCAGCCCTGCAGCAGCGCGAACGCGAGCAGCAAGCCCAGCCCAGAGCGGCACGCGTCGAGCGCGAACACGGCGCGGGCCGCCCCGCGTGCGATGAAGAGGCTGCGGCGGGTGTCCACCAGCGCCAGCAACGGAATCGCCGCGGCCGCGAGCAGCGCCGTGCTGTTCGCGATCCCGCGCCAGGCCAGGTAGGCCAGCACGATCGGGCAGACGACGGCCGCGGCCAGCAACGGAAACGCCAGCAGCGCGCGTTGCAAGGCGGCTGGCGAGAGCTCGTGCGAATAGCTTTGCAAGGCCTGGCCGCTGATGCCGCCGACGAAGCCGGCGGCCACGCCGGCGGCCAGCAAGGTCAGGCTGTAGACCGCATATTGCTCGGGTGCGAGTGCGTGAATGCACACGAAGGTCAGCCCCATGCCGGCGAATGCGGGCAACACGCGCGCTGCGAGATAGGTCGCCAGTGCCCGCGGCGGCAGCGTCATCGGGCCGGCGCGCGAGCGACCATGAAGTAGCCGAGCGTGAACCGGCTGCCGGTGCGCTCGGTCAGGCGTCGGCCCAAGGCGCTGCGGTCCGTCAGCGTCACCGCGCCCTGCGTCAGGGCGGCGAGTGGCGCGCCGACGAGCGGCAGCTGGGCGAGGTGTTTGGCGAGCAGATCGGCCAGCACGTGCTGGCTGCCACCCACGGTCAACAGCACCGGCAGTTCGAGCCCCGCCTTTTCGGCGAACCGCCGGAGGGCGAACTCGGTGTAGCGGTAGTAGTCGTGCGGCGCTTCGTGCACGCCGTACATGAACGGCACGTTGACGAACGCATGGCCGCCCGGCGCCAGCAGGCGGGCTATCTCCTGCCACAGCAACGCGGGCTCGGGCACGTGCTCCAGCACGTCGGACAAGACGACGGTGTCGAACGACGCAGCGTCGAACGGCAGCACCTGGCCGAGGTCGGCTTCGAGGTCGACATGCAGGCCGCCGTGCGGCGAGTCGGGCCAATCGACGCACACGACTTCGCTGACGAGCCCGCGGTACGCGCCGTACAACGGCACCTTTCCGCAACCGAGATCGATCAACCTGCCTTTGGCGTAGCGGCTCAAGTGCGCGTCGTAGCACGCTGCGACCATCCCCGCGATCAGCCGCGAGCCGACGCCGACTTCGGCCGCGTCGTGCGATGCCGCGAGGCGGCCGCGGCGCTGCACGTACTTGCTCGGAGTCCAACGGTCGGGGTTGCGCATGGCGGAATGGTGGACAAGAAACAGCGGTCAACCGGTGATTGTCACCGAGCTGCATCGCCTTCCGATGCGCCCCGCATATGCCATCCCCCACCCGACGAAGCCCCTAAAATGTGCTGTGCATCAGACGCCACGAGTCGCACCCGAAAAGCCCCCATGTCCGAAGAAAACCAGCTCATCACCGAGCGCCGCGAGAAGCTCGCCGCCATTCGCCTGCAAGGCATCGCGTTCCCGAACGACTTCAAACCCAAGCACCACGCGGCCGAGTTGCTGCGCCAGCATGGCGACCAGGAAAACGAAGAGCTGGAGCCGCTGAACATCGCGGTCGTCGTCGCCGGCCGGTTGATGTTGAAGCGCGTGATGGGCAAGGCGAGCTTTTGCACGGTGCAAGACGGCACCGGTCAGATCCAGTTGTTCGTGACCCGCGACGCGCTCGGCGACGATGCGTACGCCGCGTTCAGGCACTGGGATCTGGGCGACATCGTCGGCGCCGAGGGCCTGCTGTTCAAGACCAAGACCGGTGAACTCTCGGTGCGCGTGCGTTCGCTGCGGCTGCTGACCAAGAGCCTGCGGCCGCTGCCCGACAAGTTTCACGGCATGGCCGATCAAGAGCAGAAGTACCGCCAGCGCTATGTCGACCTGATCACCGACCCCGAGTCGCGGGCCAGGTTCGCGGCGCGCAGCAAAGCCGTCAGCGCGATCCGCCAGTTCATGGTCGAGCACCACTTCATGGAAGTGGAAACGCCGATGCTGCACCCGATCCCGGGCGGGGCGAATGCCAAGCCGTTCAAGACGCACCACAACGCGCTCGATCAGGAGATGTTTTTGCGCATCGCCCCCGAGCTGTACTTGAAGCGCCTGATCGTGGGCGGATTCGAGCGCGTGTTCGAGATCAACCGGAGCTTTCGCAACGAGGGCGTGTCGGTGCGGCACAACCCCGAGTTCACGATGATGGAGTTCTACGCCGCGTATTGGAACCACCACGATTTGATGGACTTCACCGAAGAAGTCTTGCGCCACGCGGCGCGTGTGGCCACCGGTTCGGCGGCGATCACGTATGCGGGCAAGCCGGTCGCGCTCGACCGGCCGTTCGCGCGCTTGTCCGTGCGCGATTCGCTGGTCGTGCACGCGGGGCTGACCGAGGCGCAAGCCAGCGACGCAGCCGTGCTGCACGCCAAGCTGAAGTCGGCCGGGCGAAACCCGGAAGGCGCCGCCGCCGGCGACGCTTGGCCGCCGGCGCACTGGACGCTCGCTGAGCTGCAGTTCGGCCTGTTCGAGGCGGTGGTCGAAGCGCAGTTGTGGCAACCGACTTTCATCATCGACTACCCCGTCGAGGTCTCGCCACTCGCGCGAGCGTCGGATACCGACCCGTCGATCACCGAGCGCTTCGAGCTCTTCATCACCGGCCGCGAGTACGCGAACGGTTTTTCGGAACTCAACGACGCCGAAGACCAGGCCGCGCGCTTTTCTGCGCAGATGGCGAACAAGGATGCAGGCGACGAAGAAGCGATGTACTACGACGCCGATTTCATCCGCGCACTCGAGTACGGCATGCCGCCTACCGGTGGCTGCGGCATCGGCATCGACCGGCTGATCATGCTGATCACCGATTCACCGAGCATCCGGGATGTGATCCTGTTCCCTTCGTTGCGCCATGTCGACTGACGCGGTGCCCCGGTTGACCACGCTGGCCGAGATCGAGGCCGAAATCTGGCGTCAGCTCGAAGCGGCCATGGTCGACAAGCGGCACGCCTGGCGCGCGCCGGTGCTCGCCACGGTCGACGGTGACGGTGACGGTGACGGTGCAGACGCCCGCACCGTGATCCTGCGCGAGGTCGACGCGCGCCAGAAGCAGTTGCTGACGTTCACCGACGACCGCTCGGCCAAGGTCGCGCAGTTGATGCGCCATCCGCGCGCCACGCTGGTGATGTGGTCGCCAGCGCTCGGCTGGCAGCTGCGCTGCCGGGTGCGGCTGTCGCTCGATGTGTCGGGCCTGGCGGCCACGTCGCGCTGGGCGCGCATCAAGCTCACGCCCGCCGCGCAAGACTATCTCGCGCGCCTGCCGCCCGGCGCCGAGCTCGGCGCCGTCGAGCCACCGGGCGCGGGCCCACTCCAGCGCGAGTACTTCGCCGTCATCAGCGCGCAGGTGCTGGCGATCGACTGGCTCGAGTTGCACCCGAGCGGCCACCGGCGCGCGATGTTCGACGAGCGCGGCAGCAGCTGGCTGCAGCCTTGATGGCTGCCCGTCGCTTTGTCAGCCTTACCGATGCGCACCACTCTCGATCTCGCTGAAGACGCGCTTTTGTTCGCCAGGCAGATCGCTGCACCTGAGCGCTGCCGCAACGCGACGAGACCATCACCACCGAGCATGTGAGCAACTTGATGGGCCGCGAAGGCAACTGAGGCGCGGACCGACGATCAGGAACGCGCAGATGCCGGTGTCGAGCCTGTCCATGCCGTTTTCTCCAAGACCTTCCTGTTCAGCGACTTGACTCAGCCAGCTCTCGTTCGCCCTGAGCCTGTCGAAGGGCTCAGCCCGAGCGTGTGTAAAGATGCCACGCCATCGATCACCGCTGCGTGAACGCCGCCTTGCGCTTGTTCAAGAACGCGTCCATGCCTTCCTTCTGATCAGCGGTCGCGAAGAGCGAATGAAACAGCCGGCGCTCGAACATCACGCCGTCGGCGAGCGTGCCTTCGAACGCGCGGTTCACGCTCTCCTTGGCCATCATCACGCTCATCGCGCTCAGCGCGTTGATCGATTCGGCAGCCGCCAGCGTCACCGTCATCAGTTCGGCGAACGGCACGACGCGCGAGACCAGCCCGCCGCGCTCGGCCTCGTCCGCGTCGATCATGCGGCTGGTCAGCACCATGTCCATCGCCTTGGCCTTGCCGACCGCGCGCGGCAGGCGCTGCGTGCCACCGGCGCCGGGGATGATGCCCAACTTGATTTCGGGCTGGCCGAACTTCGCGGTCTCGGCCGCGATGATGAAGTCGCACATCATCGCGAGCTCGCAGCCGCCGCCGAGCGCGAAACCCGCCACCGCCGCGATCACCGGTTTGCGGATGGATCGAATGGTTTCCCAGTTTCGCGTGATGAAGTCGGCGCCGTAGGTGTCTTCGAGATTGAACGTGGCCATCGCGCTGATGTCGGCGCCAGCCGCGAAAGCTTTTTCGCTGCCGGTGATGACAATGCAGCCGATGCCGGCATCGGCGTCGAACGCTTTCAATGCGGCGCCGAGCTCGTCCATCAGCGCATCGTTCAACGCGTTGAGCTGCTTCGGGCGGTTCAGCGTGATCAGCCCGGTCTTGCGCGGGCCATCACCGCGTGTTTCGATCAGGATGTTGTCGCAGGTCATGGTCTGTTCCTCACAGGTTTGAATCACTGTATCTCGGGCGGTCGCGAGATCATCAGGTCGACATAGGTCTGCGCGTCTTGCTCGAAGCGGATGCGCACGGGCAGGTATCGCAACTGCGGCGACATCCACATCTCGACGCTCAGTGTGCCGGCCTTTTGGTCGTTGCTGCGCGGCTTCAGGTGGATGCCGGTGAGCGGGCCGAACGGCGTGTTCAGCGTCACCTCTTCGACCACGTCGTAAGTCCACAACGCCACCTTTTTCGGCAGCGCGAGCGGGATCTCGACGCTGCTGCCGACGCGCAGCATTTCGGGCCGCGTGCTGAACACGTAGGTGAGCTGCACGAACTGGCTCGCGGTGTCTTGCAGGCCCGGCAGCGCGGGCCGCACATCGCCGTTGGCGAGCACGACGTTGCCGGACTCGAACACGATGGTTTGGCGCGGGCGCGAGTTGGTGAGGAACCTGATGTCCTGGTCGTAGCGGCGCGGCGCGAGGCCGGCAGCGGTGATCGCGCCGTCGCTGGTCGAGCGCTGCGTGATCAGCGGCGCGAACTTCGGGCCGACGATGAAGTCGACATGCACCTGGTAGTTCGCGCCCGACCGAATCCACTCGACCTGCGCGCTGCCGCTGACCTCACCGCGGTAGTTTCCGGTCAGCTGATAAGTCATGCGGGTCGACGCGGGCCACTCGAACGGCGCGTCCGCATCGCTCGCCGGCGCCGACGCCGACGCCGACGTCGACGCGAGCGTGGCTGTCGCGACGTTCGATGCGGCCGAAGCAATGGGCTCGGGCGATTCAGCGAGCACCGGCTCCGGCGCAGCGGCGATCGGCTCGGGCACCGGGTCCGATACAGGCTCGGGTGCAGAAGCAGCTTTGGCCGGCTTCGGCTTGCGCGGCTTCGGCGCGGTCGCCGTCACCGGCGGCGTGTCGGGCGCGGCCGGGGTGGCGCTCGGCGGCGGCGTGCTCAGTGCCATCTCGCGCACGTAGGCCACGTCCATGCGCGCCGGCATGGCCTGGTCTGCCTCGATGTCGGCCATGCGCTCAGCCACGCTGCGGGTCACGCAGCCATGCACGGCGAGCACACCGAGCACGAGCACGACCCAAGCTGCGCGCCGGCCCGGCCGCGGCGCCGGGCCGAACAGCACCTTCAGACCGCGAGCCATGCCTTGCGCAACGCAGCGGCTGCCTTCGCCGGGGCCGCGGCCACGTTCAGCGCGATCGCCCCGGCACCGGGCACGGTGTCGGTGGGCAGCATGACGCTCAGCGTGAGCACACGCTGGTCACGTGCGATCAGCCACGGCGCGGATTGCACGGC
>JANLUW010000127.1:0-1697 GCA_031363645.1 Rhizobacter sp.
GCTGGCTTGCAGGTAGGCATTGATGAAGCGAAGCGCAAGGCCGCGGCGGTCGTTCGCCATCAGGTCCATCGCCAGGAACGCGATGTCGTCGAGCACGTCGATCCAGCGCAGTTCGGGGTCGAATTCGATGCCGTCGAAGGCGCTCGCCTCACCGGCGAGTTGCAGCACGTTGGCGAGGTGCAGGTCACCATGGCATTCGCGCACGCGGCCATCGCGCAGGCGCTCGGCCCATACCGGCGCGAGCCGTTTCGGCTGGGCGACGAGCCAGGCGCGCAACGCAGGCCAGCCGGTTTGCAGACCGGTGGTCGCGACCTCGCCTTGTGCGGTGTCGATGCCCTCGACCAGGAGTTGCACGACATGTTCGTGGCTTGCGGTCGATCCGAACGCACTGCCCGGCGGTGCCACCGCAGCGTCACGGTGGAAGTTGGCCAACTTTTGCGCCATTGCATCGATGTGGTGCGAGGTCAACGTGTCTGCGGCCAGCATCTCACTCCAGAGCACGCCGTCGGGAAAGCGGTGCATCTGCACCGCGACATCGAGCACCTGTCCGCCCCCTCCGAAACGAGGGCCCTCAGCGCTGTCGCACAACTCCAGCACGCCGAGGTAGATCGACGGAGCGAGGCGCCGGTTCAAGCGCAACTCCTCTTCGCAGAAGTGGCGGCGCAAGGCCAGTGTCGAGAAGTCGAGAAACGGCAGGCGCAGCGGCTTCTTGAACTTGTAGGCAAGCGAGCCGGCGAGCAGCACCCACGAGATGTGGGTCTCGATCAGCCGCACTGGCGCGGCCTCGCCTGCCTGGAGCAACGCTCGCAAGGCCTCCACGCGCTGGCGCGCCAACACCATATCGCCAGGATCGATTTGCACCTCTTTCACCATGCCTCGACGCTACGCCCGCATCGATGCGCGGTCTGTGCGATCGGCAACATCGTCACAAGCCGCCGCCTGTGAGGGGCAGCGCACAGACTGAAAGACGTGGCGCACGCATCGTGATCGATCCGGATGCCGGAACAAAGGACCCATGACCATGCAAGCACTCGTCTACATTGGCCCTGGCCGCAAGAACGTCGAAGACCGCCCGAAGCCCGTCATTCAGGCCGCGGGCGACGCGATCGTGCGTATCACGAAAACCACGATCTGCGGTACCGACCTGCACATCCTGAAGGGCGACGTCGCCACCTGCCAACCGGGCACGGTGCTCGGCCACGAAGGCGTCGGCATCGTCGACGAGGTCGGCGCGGGCGTCACGAGCTTCAAGCCCGGCGACCGTGTGCTGATCTCGTGCATCACTGCGTGCGGCCGTTGCGAGCCGTGCCGCAAGGGCATGTATTCGCACTGCACGACCGGTGGCTGGATTCTGGGCAACGCCATCGACGGCACGCAGGCCGAGTTCGTGCGCATCCCGCACGCCGACACCAGCCTGTACCCGATCCCGGCCGGCGCCGACGAAGAGGCGCTGGTCATGCTCAGCGACATCCTGCCCACCGGCTTCGAGTGTGGCGTGCTCAACGGCAAGGTGCAGCCGGGCTCGACCGTTGCGATCGTCGGCTCCGGCCCGATCGGCCTGGCGGCACTGTTGACGGCCCAGTTCTACGCACCCTCGCAGATCATCATGATCGACCTCGACGACAACCGACTGGCCGTCGGCAAGCGCTTCGGTGCGACCGCCACGGTCAACAGTGCGGCCGGCGATGCGGCGCAAC
>JANLUW010000146.1:0-5384 GCA_031363645.1 Rhizobacter sp.
GTGCTGACCGACATCCTGGGCGACGAAGATCACCTGGGCGATATGGACTTCAAGGTCGCCGGCACCACCGCCGGCGTCACCGCGCTGCAGATGGACATCAAGATCCAGGGCATCACGAAGGAAATCATGCAGGTGGCGCTCGCGCAAGCGAAAGAAGCGCGCCTGCACATCCTCGGCGTGATGACCGACGCGATGGGCACCGCGAACACCGAGGTCTCGCAGTTCGCGCCGCGCCTGTACACGATGAAGATCAACCCCGAGAAGATCCGCGACATCATCGGCAAGGGTGGCGCGACGATCCGTGCGCTGACCGAAGAGACCGGCTGCACGATCGACATCGGCGAAGACGGCACGATCACGATCGCGTCGACCGACGCCGACAAGGCCGAGCACGCGAAGAAGCGCATCGCCGAGATCACCGCCGAGGTCGAGGTGGGCAAGGTCTACGAAGGCCCGATCGTCAAGCTGCTCGACTTCGGCGCGCTCGTGAACCTGATGCCGGGCAAAGACGGCCTGCTGCACATCAGCCAGATCGCGCACCAGCGCGTCGAGAAAGTCACTGACTTTCTGAAGGAAGGCCAGATCGTCAAGGTCAAGGTGCTCGAGACCGACGAGAAGGGCCGCGTCAAGCTGTCGATGAAGGCGTTGATCGACCGCGACCAGGCGCCGCAATTCCAGCCGCAAAACCAAGAGTGAGGCGCGAAGCGTGAAAGCCATCGAGATTGCGTCGCACGGTGCGCCCGAGGTGCTGCGTGAGGTGGATCGCCTGGACCCGGTCGCGGGCGCGGGCGAGGCGCTGATTCGCGTGGCAGCGTCGGGCGTGAACCGGCCCGACGTACTGCAGCGCAAAGGCCACTACCCGGTGCCACCGGGCGCCTCAGATCTGCCGGGGCTGGAGATCGCGGGTGTGATCGAGGGTGGCGATGCGCAGGCGCTCGCGGCCGCCGGTTTCAAGCTCGGTGACCGTGTGTGTGCGCTGGTGGCGGGCGGCGGCTACGCGCAAATGTGCGTGGCGCCGATCGGCCAGTGCCTGCCGGTGCCGAAGGGCCTGACCGACATCGAGGCGGCGAGCCTGCCCGAAACCTTCTTCACCGTTTGGTCGAATGTGTTCGATCGCGCGCGCCTGAGAGCCGGCGAGACGCTGCTGATCCAGGGCGGTTCGAGCGGCATCGGCGTCACCGCGATCCAGATGGCGAAGGCGGCCGGTGCGACCGTGATCGTGACCGCCGGCAGCGATGACAAGTGCGCTGCCTGCGTGCGCCTTGGCGCCGACCACGCGGTCAATTACCGAAGCACCGATTTTGCCGAAGAAGTCAAGCGCATCACCGCCGGCAAAGGCGTCGATGTGATCCTGGACATGGTGGCAGGCGAGTACGTCGCGCGTGAACTGAAGTGCCTGGCCGAAGACGGCCGGCTTGTCTTCATTGCGGTGCAAGGCGGCGTGGAAGCGCAGATCGACGCGGGTGTTGTGTTGCGCAAACGGCTGACGATCACCGGCTCGACGCTGCGGCCGCGACCGGTGGCCTTCAAGGCCGCCATCGCAGCCTCGTTGCGCGCGACCGTCTGGCCGTGGGTCGAGGCCGGCGAGGTCAAGCCGGTGATCTTCAAGGTTTTCCCCGCTGCCCAAGCCGCGGCCGCACACACGCTGATGGAATCGAACGAACACATCGGCAAGCTGGTGTTGCAGTGGTGATGGCAACACCTTCGGAGGCTGCGGCCATGCGTCGCAAACTCGTCGTCGGCAACTGGAAGATGAATGGCAGCCGCGCGGCCAACGCCGAGTTGCTCGCTGCGTTGAAAGCCGCCGGCCCGTGGATTGCCGAAGTGGCGGTGTGCGCGTCGATGCCGTATCTCGGCGACGTGGCGCTTTCGCTTCAAGGTGGCTCGATCGGTTGGGGCGCACAGGACTGCTCGGCCTTCGAATCCGGCGCCTACACCGGCGAAGTCTCGGCCGCGATGCTGGCCGAGTTCGGCTGCCGCTATGTGTTGGCCGGCCACTCCGAGCGCCGCGCGATGCACTTCGAGACCGACCAAGTCGTCGCCGACAAGGCCAAAGCAGCCCTCGCACAGCGCATCACGCCGATCGTGTGCGTCGGTGAAACGCTGGCCGAACGCGAAGCGGGTCAGACCAATGCAGTCGTGAAGCGCCAGCTGTCGGCAGTGATCCACACGCTGGGGCATTGCATCTCGCAGATCGTCGTCGCCTACGAGCCCGTGTGGGCGATAGGCACCGGCAAGACCGCGTCGCCTGAACAGGCGCAAGCCGTGCACGCGCTGTTGCGGGCTCAACTTAAGGCCGCGACCGAGCACGCGGGCATCATGAAAATTTTGTATGGTGGCAGCGTCAAGGCCGACAACGCCGTCACGCTGTTCTCGCAAGCCGACATCGACGGCGGCCTGATCGGCGGCGCCTCGTTGAAGGCGAGCGACTTCGCCGCCATCTGCTGCGCAGCGGGTTGACCGTTCGGTCGGCGCGCGCGTTCAGAAGAATTTTGGAGTCAGAAGAATGAACCTGTTGTTGAATTTGGTGGTGGCGTTGCAGAACATCTCGGCGCTCGTGATGATCGGTCTGGTGCTGGTTCAGCATGGCAAGGGCGCCGACATGGGTGCATCGTTCGGCAGCGGCTCTTCGGGCAGCCTGTTCGGTGCGACCGGCAGCGCAAACTTCATGTCACGCTCGACAGCAGTTTGCGCGGCCATCTTCTTCGCCTGCACGCTGGCACTCGCGTTCTATTCGAACGACCGTTCGCGGCCGTCGACCGGCAGCGTGCTCGATCGTCCCGCTGTCATCGCACCGCCCGCCAGCGGGCCGCTCACAGGGGCGGCCCAAGTGCCAGGCGCTGCGAGTACACCCGAGGCTGCGGCTCCGGCCGCGTCGGTGGTCACGGCGCCCACCGCCGCGGCGCCGCAGGCGTCGGGTGCAGGCGCCATCCCCACCAAGTAACCCGGGGCCGGGTGAGCCCTGTTGCGGGGCGTCGATCAAGATGTTGCAGTGCAGCGAGCGCCGCTGAAAAGCGAGGGTTTGAGGTTAGAATTTAGGTAGCCCGAAGAGCCATTCCTCATGCAAATCGGGCACTTTTTCAAGCAAGCGTCATTGCAGCAACCGCTCCAGTATTCGTTGTGTTTGGCCGTCGTGGTGAAATTGGTAGACACGCTATCTTGAGGGGGTAGTGGCGAAAGCTGTGCGAGTTCGAGTCTCGCCGACGGCACCATAGCAACTCGGCCTTGGCGTGCTACGCACTGCGCAACTCGACAAGATCCGCACCGGTTAATCCAGGCTCTTGTGAGCCTGCAGCGAGCCCTCCCCCTGCCCATGAACCTGGAACCCTACCTCCCCGTCATCCTGTTCATCCTGATCGGTGTGGCGGTCGGCGTAGTGCCCCAAGTCCTCGGACTCGTCATGGGCCCGAACCGTCCCGACAAGGCGAAGAACTCTCCCTACGAGTGCGGTTTCGAGGCCTTCGAAGACGCGCGCATGAAGTTCGACGTGCGCTACTACCTCGTCGCGATCCTGTTCATCTTGTTCGACCTCGAAATCGCCTTTCTCTTCCCATGGGCAGTCTCGCTCAAGGAGATCGGCCCGACCGGCTTCTGGGCCATGATGCTGTTCCTCGGCATCCTTGTCATCGGCTTCGTGTACGAATGGAAAAAGGGTGCCCTGGATTGGGAATGATCGACGTGTATCGAACGACCAGAGAGCAGCACCATGGGCATTGAAGGCGTACTCAAAGAAGGCTTCGTCACCACGAGTGTCGACACCCTGATCAACTGGTCGAAGACCGGCTCGCTTTGGCCGATGACTTTCGGCTTGGCATGTTGCGCCGTCGAGATGATGCACGCCGGAGCGGCGCGCTACGACATCGACCGTTTCGGCATGCTGTTTCGCCCCAGCCCGCGGCAGAGCGACTTGATGATCGTCGCCGGCACACTCTGCAACAAAATGGCGCCCGCGCTGCGCAAGGTCTATGACCAGATGGCCGAGCCGCGCTGGGTGCTGAGCATGGGCTCGTGCGCGAACGGCGGCGGTTACTACCACTACAGCTACTCGGTCGTGCGCGGTTGCGACCGCATCGTGCCGGTCGATGTGTACGTGCCCGGCTGCCCGCCGACGGCCGAGGCGTTGCTCTACGGCGTGCTGCAGCTGCAGGCGAAGATTCGCCGCGAGACAACGATCGCGCGCGCATGAAAATCGACATTCTCGAAGCCGCGATGACGGCCGTCCTCGGCGATCGCGTGAAGACGCTCGTTCGCGATCGTGGCGAATCGACGGTGACCGTCTCGGCCGCGAACTACATCGAATCGGCGCTGCTGTTGCGCGACCACGCCGACCTCAAATTCGAGCAAAACATCGACCTGTGTGGAGTCGACTACTCCAGCTACAAAGACCAAGCTTGGGAAGGGCCGCGCTTTTGCGTCGTCTCGCACTTGCTTTCAGTCTCGAAGAACTGGCGCGTGCGGCTCAAGGTGTTCGCGCCGGATGACGAAGTGCCGGTGGTCGCCTCGCTCACCGATGTGTGGAGTTCGGTCAACTGGTTCGAGCGCGAAGCCTTCGACCTCTACGGCATCATCTTCGAAGGTCACAACGACCTGCGCCGCATCCTGACCGACTACGGATTCATCGGCCATCCGTTTCGCAAAGATTTCCCGACCTCGGGTCATGTGGAAATGCGCTACGACGACGAGCAGAAGCGCGTGATCTACCAGCCGGTGACGATCGAGCCGCGCGAGATCACGCCACGGATCATCCGCGAAGACAACTATGGCGGCTTGCATTGAGGCAGTATTTGCATGGCTGACATCAAGAACTACACGCTGAATTTCGGCCCGCAGCACCCGGCCGCGCACGGCGTGCTGCGCCTCGTGCTCGAACTCGACGGCGAAGTGATCCAGCGCGCCGACCCGCACATCGGCCTCCTGCACCGTGCGACCGAGAAGCTCGCCGAGAGCAAAACCTTCATCCAGTCGCTGCCCTACATGGACCGGCTCGACTACGTTTCGATGATGTGCAACGAGCACGCCTACTGTCTCGCGATCGAGAAGCTGCTCGGGGTCGACGTGCCGGTGCGCGCGCAGTACATCCGTGTGATGTTCAGCGAGATCACGCGCGTGATGAACCACCTGATGTGGCTGGGTGCGCACGGTCTCGACTGCGGCGCGATGAACGTCTTCATCTACTGCTTTCGCGAGCGCGAAGACCTGTTCGACATGTACGAAGCGGCCTCGGGTGCGCGCATGCATGCGGCCTACTTCCGCCCGGGCGGTGTCTACCGCGACCTGCCCGATGCGATGCCGCAATACAAAGTCTCGAAGATCCGCAACGCAAAAGCCATGGGTCAGCTCAACGAGAACCGACAGGGCTCGCTGCTCGACTTCATCGACGACTT
>JANLUW010000163.1:0-10309 GCA_031363645.1 Rhizobacter sp.
GCCGATCAGGATCGCGTCCGGGTCTTCGCGCAGCGCGCTGCGCAGCGCGTTGTTGAAGCTCAGCGTGTGCGGGCCGACCTCGCGCTGGTTGATCAGGCACTTCTTGGATTCATGCACGAACTCGATCGGGTCTTCGACTGTCAACACGTGGCCGAACTCATTTTCGTTGAGGTGGTTGACCATCGCCGCGAGCGTGGTCGACTTGCCCGAGCCGGTCGGGCCGGTCACGAGCACGAGGCCGCGCGGCTTGAGCGAGAGCTCGGCAAAAACCTTCGGCGCGTTGAGCTGCTCGAGCGTCAAGATCTTCGATGGAATGGTGCGAAACACAGCGCCAGCACCGCGGTTCTGGTTGAACGCGTTGACGCGAAAACGTGCGAGGCCCTGAATCTCGAACGAGAAGTCGCACTCCAGAGTTTCTTCGTAGGCCTTGCGCTGCGAGTCGTTCATGATGTCGTACACCATGCCGTGAACTTGCTTGTGGTCGAGCGGGTCGACGTTGATGCGCCGCACGTCGCCGTGCACGCGAATCATCGGCGGCAGGCCAGCCGAGAGGTGCAGGTCAGACGCCTTGTTCTTGACCGAAAACGCCAGCAGTTGGGTGATGTCCATGGGGTCTTGGGTGGGTTGGCGTCGGGCCGCTTTCGGGTGGTGTCGATCGGCTCGCGAGGCGGCCGCTGCGGCGCATTGGCGGATACTGTCGATGCATTATGGCGATGATCGCAACCAACTTACAACAAGTGCACGAGCGCTTCGCCCGGGCGTGCGCGCAGGCCGGCCGTCCCGTGCAAAGCGTCACGCTGCTGACCGTCAGCAAGACCTTCGGCATCGACGCGGTGAGCGAAGCCGTGGCGGCGGGCGAGCACCGCTTCGGCGAAAACTACGTGCTCGAAGGCGTCGAAAAGATCGCGGCGCTGGCAGACCTGCAAACGCCGCTCGGCACGGCGCTTGAATGGCATTTGATCGGGCCGCTGCAATCGAACAAGACGCGTGTCGTCGCCGAGCACTTCGACTGGGTGCATTCGGTCGACCGCCTCAAAATCGCGCAACGCCTGGCCGAGCAGCGGCCGGCGCATCTGCCGCCGTTGCAGATTTGCCTGCAGGTCAACATCAGCGGCGAGCCGAGCAAGAGCGGGCTGCGGCCGGACGAAGTGGCCGAGGTCGCCCAAGCCGTGGCGACGCTGCCGCGGCTGGTGTTGCGCGGGTTGATGGCGATTCCCGAACCGGCCGCCGACTTCGCTGCGCAGCGCGCGCCGCACCGCGCGTTACGCGAGCTGCTTGCGCGCTTACAAGCCGCCGGCCTGGCGGCGATGGACACGCTCTCGATGGGCATGAGCGCCGACCTCGAAGCCGCCATCGCCGAAGGCGCGACGATCGTGCGCGTGGGCAGTGCAGTTTTCGGCGGGCGTTCAAGCCCGGGCTGACCCGAGCCGCAGCTCCGTGCCGCGCCAGAACACAACGACATTGCCGGCTGCCACCAGCAGCAGGCCGAACAGCGCCGGGGCGCCCCAGTGGTAGCCCTCGACGGCTGCCGACACGTTCAGCGCGACGATCGGAAACAGCACCGTGCAATACGCCGCGCGGTCGGCGCCCATGCGGCCGACCAGCGTGAGGTACGCAGTCAAACCGATCACCGACCCGGGAATCGCGAGGTACAGCCATGCGCCGATGTATTGCAGCGACGGATCGAAGCGCATCGGATGCCCGCTCGCCAGCGCCCAGCCCGCGATCACGGTCGCGCCGAACGTCATCGCCCAAGCGTTGGTCTGGACCGGCGTCTGGCCGAGCCGCTGCATCGCACCCGACAGCAGGTTGCCGAGCGAGAAGCAGTACGTGCCGGCGAGCGCGAGGCCCAGGCCCTAAAGCGTTTGCGCGCGGCCCAGGTCTTTCAGCACCTCACCGCCGAACAGCAGCAGCAACCCGGCGAGCCCAAACCCGGCGCCGAGCATCACCCGCGCCGACAAGGCTTTGCCGTGGAACAGTCGACCGTTCAGAGCATTCCACACCGGCGCGGTCGAGAAGCACACCGCGACCAGGCCGCTCGCGATCCACTGGCTCGCGTACAAAAAACACATGAAGTTCCGGCAGAACAGGCACAGGCCCTGACCGAGCAGGTGCGGCCAGATCGCGCGAGGCGGCACGCGCCATGAATCGCGCCACCCACGCCGCCACGCCAGCCACGCGAACAGCACCAGCGCGGCGAGCCAGAAGCGGTAGGCGATCGACCACGCGATCGGCACCGTGCCGAGTTGCAGCTTGACCTCGACCCGCGCAGCGCCGTACTCGCCGACCAAATCTACTTTCGCGACGCGCATCTCGAAGCGCTGTTCGCGCGCATTGCGATTGCCGACTGGCAGGCCACCGATGCGCCATTGCGTTTGCAGCAGCTCGCGCTCGACGTGCAATCACGCCTGCTGGCCGCGCACACCGTCTACCGCCGCCCGCTGCGCGGCGGGCTTGCGCCAGCAGCACGGCGGCGCGTGCTGGAGCGCATCGACGCGGGGCTGCGGGACGCGCACGACCGGCTCAGCCTTGCCGCGCTCGCCGACCCAGCCTGTCTCTCCGAGTACCACTTCGCGCGCATGTTCAAAGCCAGCTTCAGCTGCAGCCCGCACGCGTGGGTAATGCAGCGGCGCCTGGCCCGCGCCCGCGCACTGCTGGCGCAGGGTCGATCGACGCTCGCCGAGATCGCCGCGGGCTGCGGCTACGCGCACCTGTCGCACCTCAACGACGCGCTGCGGCGCGCCGGGCTGAACTCGGCGTCGCAGAATCGGGCCGCAGCGACCGGGCCGCGTTGCGGGACCGCAGCTACCGGACCGTGGCCACCGGCAATGGCGGCGCCAACGCCAGCGTCATGAAGACGCTGTTCACGTCTTCGGCGTAGCTGCCGAACGGGCCGGTGCGGACGAAGCCCGCGCTCTCGTACAAACGGTGCGCCGGCACGAACGCGGCGACCGTGCCGGTCTCCAGGCTCAGCCGTTCGTAGCCGCGCTCGCGCGCCACCGCGATGATGTGCACCAGCAGCGCGCGACCCGCGCCGGTACGGCGCCGCGCCGCGGGCGTGCGCATCGATTTCACCTCGCCGTGCTGGTCGCCGAGCGCCATCAACGCGCCGCAGCCGAGCAGCACCTCGTCCTCCCAGGCCGACCAAAACGTGACCTCGGGCCGACGCAGATATTCAAGATCGCGCGCATGCACGCTCTCCGGCGGCCCGAGCGCGTGCATGCTGCGCAGGTGCTCCTCCAACAAAGCGTGGATGACCGGGCGAGAAAGGTCGTCGAGTTCGATGTGCATCGGTGTGGCGGCGGGTTGAATGCGAACGGAGCAGCACGTGCGGCCTCGGCGGCACGACACGGCAAATCTTCGGTGTGCACGCCGGCTTATTCTCTGCCGTGTCGCCAAGGTTTCGAAGATGGATGCCGGGTGCAGCCCACAGCCTGGCGACCGATCCTGCCCAACAGCCCACGAGGTCAACCATGTTCAGCGCCGCACCCACCGAAGCCCGTTTGCCTCAACCGTACCGCGACGAGTTCGCGGTGCTCGCGGCGCTGCTGCACTCGATGCAGGGGCAGGTCGACTGGCCCGCCGCGGTGCGCACTGCCACATCCTGGGTGAAGGCAGTGCGCGACAACCCGGCGCCGTTTTGGGCGATGGAGTCGCTGTTGCAGGAGTACCCGATCTCGAGCGCCGAAGGGTTGGCGCTGATGCGGCTGGCCGAGGCACTGCTGCGTGTGCCCGATGCCGAGACAGCCATCGCACTGACCGCCGATCAGCTCGGCAAGGCCAATTTCGACACTGCCTCGGGCGGCCCGCACAAGATGCTCGCGAACCTCTCGGCGAGCGCGATCGCGCTGTCGAAGAAGTTCCTGCCGGAGAACGATGCCGAAAGCGGCATCCTCAGGCGCCTCGGCGCGCAAACGGTCGTGGCTGCGACGGTGCGCGCGATCCAGTTGCTCGGCCGCCAGTTCGTGCTCGGCCGCAACATCCGCGAGGCGATGGGCGAGGCCGCTTCGGCGCGCAAGGCATCGAGCGGCCTGCGCTTCAGCTACGACATGCTCGGCGAAGGCGCGCGCACCGAGGCCGATGCCGAGCGCTACCTCGCGTCGTACCTCAACGCCATCCACGCGATTGCGGGCGCAAAGAACACGCAAGGCCCGGAGGTGGCCGACGGCATCTCGATCAAGCTCAGCGCGCTGTTCTCGCGTTACGAAGACGCGCAGCGCGAGCGTGTGTTCGCCGAGCTGCTGCCGCGCGTCTGGCAACTCATCGAGCCGGCCGCGCGGGCCGACCTCAACCTGACGATCGACGCCGAAGAGAGCGACCGCCTCGAACTCTCGCTCGACGTGTTCGACGCTCTCGCCGCGCGCATCGCAAAAGAGCATCCGCAGTGGCGCGGTTTCGGCCTCGCGGTGCAGGCGTACCAAACCCGCGCGCTCGAAGTCGTCGGTGAAGTCGCGCGCATCGCCCGTGCGCACGGCCTGCGCTTCATGGTGCGATTGGTCAAGGGCGCGTACTGGGACGGCGAGATCAAACGCGCGCAGGAACTCGGCCTCTCGGGCTACCCGGTCTTCACGCACAAGCACCACACCGACATCGCCTACCTCGCCTGCGCCCGCGCGCTGATCGCGAACGCCGATGTGATCTACCCGCAGTTCGCCACGCACAACGCCGGTACGGTCGCCGCGATCATCGGCATGGCCTCACGCGCCGGAGCCAAGTACGAGATGCAGCGCCTCCACGGCATGGGTGAGGGTGTTTACCGCGAGGTGATGCGACAAGCGCCGGGCCAGACCACGATCCCCGTGCGCGTGTACGCGCCGGTCGGCGAGCACCGCGACCTGCTCGCGTACCTCGTGCGCCGCTTGCTCGAGAACGGCGCGAACTCATCGTTCGTGCACCAGTTGTCCAACGAGGCCGTCGACATCGATGCGCTGCTCGCATCGCCGCTGATGCCGGCGTCGAAAGCAGGCCTCGCGGCACCGATCTCGCTGTATGGATTCGACGGCGAATCTGGTCGCGCGAACTCGTCCGGCGTCGACCTCGCCTGCCTCGCCGAGCGCGAGCCGCTGATGCACGCGCTCGCCGCGGCCACCGTGCCCGCGGTGCCGGAGGCGAGCACCACCGATGTCGACGCCGCGATGCAGCGCCTGCACATCGGCTTCAAAGCCTGGAACGCCACGCCGCTCGCACAACGCGCTGCCACGCTGCGCCGCGCCGCGAACGCACTCGAACTCGGCCTGCCCGCGTTCTGCGGGCTGCTCGTGAAAGAAGCGCACAAGACGCTCGGCGATTGCGTTGCCGAAGTGCGCGAGGCGGTTGACTTCTGCCGCTACTACGCCGACCAGGCCGAAGCCCGTTTGACCACGCAACAGCTGCCCGGCCCGACCGGCGAGAGCAACGCGCTGCACCTGCACGGCCGCGGCGTGTTCGTCTGCATCAGCCCGTGGAACTTTCCGCTCGCGATCTTCGCGGGGCAGGTCGCTGCGGCGCTCGTGACCGGCAACACGGTCGCCGCGAAGCCGGCCGAGCAAACGCCCGCCGTCGCGCAACGCTTCGTCGAACTGCTGCACGCGGCAGGTGTGCCGTTCGACGCGCTCGCGCTGTTGCACGGCGCGGGCGAGACAGTCGGCGCGGCACTCGTTGCCGATGCGCGCACCGCCGGCGTCTGCTTTACCGGCTCGACGGCCGTCGCGAAAATCATCAACCGCGCGCTTGCCGCGAAGGACGGCGCGATCGTGCCGCTGATCGCCGAGACCGGCGGCATCAACGCGATGATCGTCGACAGCACCGCGCTGCCCGAGCAGGTGGTCGACGCGGTCGTTCAAAGCGCCTTCCGCTCGGCGGGCCAACGCTGCTCGGCACTGCGGCTGCTGTGCGTGCACGAAGGCATCGCCGACGCCGTGATCGAAATGATCCGCGGCGCGTTGCACGAACTGAACGTGGGTGACCCGGCGCTGCTCGCGACGGATGTCGGGCCGGTGATCGATGCCGAGGCGTTCGAGGGGATTTCGGCGCATGTTGCGAGGCTGCATGAAGAGGCCACGTTGATCGGCACCGGCCCTCACCCCAGCCATTTCCCAGCGGGAGAGGGAGCAAAGCACTTGATCGCGCCGATCGCATTCGAGCTGTCACGCGTTGCCGATGTGAAGCAGGAAATTTTCGGACCGGTGCTGCATGTCGTGCGCTGGAGTGGCGATGTCGACCTCGTCATCGCGCAGATCAACGCGCTCGGCTACGGGCTCACGCTCGGCATCCAGACCCGCATCGACTCACGCGCGCTGCGCCTCGCGGCAGCCGCGCGCATCGGCAACGTCTACGTCAACCGCAACATGATCGGTGCCGTCGTCGGTGTGCAGCCGTTCGGCGGCGAAGGCCTGAGCGGCACCGGCCCGAAAGCCGGCGGCCCGCACTACCTGTACCGCTTCTGCGCCGAGCAGACCGTGACGATCAACACGGCCGCGGCGGGCGGGAATGCGACGCTGCTGGCGGGCGGGCATTGAAGCGACCGAACACGTTGCCATGAACTACCTCAGCTTCGACCTCAGCGATGGCGATGGCGCGAGCACGGACGACGGCAGCGACGGCGTGATCACGCTGGAGGCGCTGGCCGCCACGCCGGCCGACCAGCACGCCGCGGTGATGGCCGAAGTGCAGCAGGTGCTCGACTGGGCGTGGCGGCGCTTCCCGCATACGCATGGCCCGGCCGACGCGGGGATGGATTGGGACCACGACTTGCAGATCAGCGCCGAGCCGGGTGGCTGGCATGCGGTGGCGCTGACGTTGACGGGGTCGCACGCCTTCGTCGAGGCGTTCGTCGCGGTGTTCGGCGAATCGATGAACTGAGAGCCAAGGCAAACGCGCTGCGTGCGTCACCAACGCGCTGCGGGCGGACGCCGGCACGATCAGTCACCGTCCCACAACCCCTGCCGCCGGTGCCAATCTTCCAGCGATTCGCCCGGCATGAACTCGAACCGGACATGCCCCGACCGGCGCGGCACGTCAACCCATTCTGGCGCCCAGGCCAAGCCGATCTCGACCACCTCGGGCGGCTTTGGCAGTGGTGTGTCGATCGCCGACGCGTGTGGGTGCACAAGCTCGGGCCAGCGCGGGTCCCAGAGCCACAACGCGCTGCCGCACTCGCGGCAGAAGTGGCGGCCGGCCGGCGAACGCTTGTCGCGTTTGCCGGGTTCGCGCAACACGGCGTGGTAGACCGCGACGTGCGCTTGCCCGCTCACCGTCAAGGTCGTGGCATCGGCGCCGAGGTTGATGCCGTAGCCGCCGCTGCCCGCGGTTTTGCGGCAAATCGAGCAGTGGCAATGCATGAACGGCGCCGGGCAGTGCGCCTCGACCGTGAACTGCACCGCGCGACAATGGCATGAGCCTTCCAGACGCATTCCTGCTTCTCCTGTGTTCGCTGTTCCCCACCCAATTCCTGCGAGAACCGGTTCATGAACATGATCGCATTCATCGGCGGCGGCAACATGGCCGCGGCCATCATCGGCGGCTTGGTCAAGAGCGGCCGCGAAGCCGGGTCGATCTCTGTCGTCGAGCCTTTCGACGCACAGCGCGCCAAGCTGCAAGCCGACTTCGGCGTGCGCACGCACGCCGCAGCCGATGCCGCGCTCGGCGAAGCCGCGACCATCGTCTGGGCCGTCAAACCGCAGTTCTTCCAGGCCGCCGCGGCGCCTTGCGCAGCGCACGTCAGCGGCGCGCTGCACCTGAGCGTGATGGCCGGCATCCGCAGCGACGCCATCGCGCGAGCAACCGGCGCGGCGCGCGTCGTGCGGGCAATGCCGAACACGCCGGCGCTGATCGGTGAAGGCATCGCCGGCCTGTTCGCACGCGACGCCGTGACCGCCGCCGACCGCGCCGAGGTCGAGGCGGCGCTCGCGCCGACCGGCCGCACGTTGTGGGTCGCGCGCGAGGCAGATCTGGACGCCGTCACCGCGCTCTCGGGCTCCGGCCCGGCCTATGTTTTCTACTTCGTCGAAGCGATGGTGCAGGCCGCGCGTGAGATGGGCTTGAGCGAAGCGCAGGGATCGGCCCTCGCGCTCGCGACCTTCGCCGGTGCCACCTCGCTGGCGCAGGCGTCCGACGAGTCGCCCGCGGTGCTACGCGAACGCGTCACGTCCAAGGGCGGCACGACGCACGCGGCGCTCGCGTCGCTGGAGGCGAGCGGCGTGAAGGCCGCGTTCATCGCCGCGTTAAAGGCCGCGCAGTTGCGCGCCCGCGAACTCGGCGACGAATTCGGCGGTTGATCACACCAGACGTCGTCACGGCGCGAGGGCGCGCGATGCCGGCTTTCGGTGAGGTCATGCAAAGCCCGCATGAGGGGCAACATGCTTTTCGGCACGGCCGGGTCTACAGTCTCGCCCCATGCGAGCCAGCGCGTCAGGAGCGCGCCAGCGCCACGCATGACTAACCAACTCAACGAAACAACCATGAGCTACCTCTCCTACGTCAGCCAGAAGGGCGACACCGCCTGGGACACCTACATCAGCCAGGTCGACCGCGTGTTGCCCTACCTCGGCAACCTCGCGCGCTGGGTCGAGACGCTCAAGCGCCCGAAGCGCGCGCTGATCGTCGATGTGCCGATCGAGCTCGACAACGGCGTCGTCGCGCACTTCGAGGGCTACCGGGTTCAACACAACTTGAGCCGCGGCCCGGGCAAGGGCGGCGTACGCTTTCACCCCGATGTCACGCTCGAAGAAGTCATGGCGCTGAGCGCCTGGATGACGGTCAAGTGCGCTGCCGTCAACCTGCCCTACGGCGGCGCCAAGGGCGGCATCCGCGTCGACCCCAAGCTGCTGTCGATCAAGGAGCTGGAGCGCATGACGCGCCGCTACACCAGCGAGATCGGTTTGATCATCGGCCCGCAGCGCGACATCCCCGCGCCCGATGTCGGCACCAACGGCCAGATCATGGCCTGGATGATGGACACGTATTCGATGAACACCGGCAGCACCGCGACCGGTGTCGTCACCGGCAAGCCGATCCACCTGGGCGGCTCGCTCGGGCGCGTCAAAGCCACCGGCCGCGGCGTGTTCGTGACCGGCCGTGAAGCGGCGCGGCGCATCGGCCTGAACCTCGAAGGCGCGCGCGTCGCGGTGCAGGGCATGGGCAATGTCGGCGGCTCGGCGGCCGAGTTGTTCGTGCAGGCCGGTGCGAAGCTGGTCGCGGTGCAAGACCACACCGGCACGCTCGTGAATTCGAACGGTTTCGACATCGCCGACACGATGAACGTGCTCAAGCGCGACGGCGGCATCGGCAACTACACCGGCGCCGAGCGCATCGACAACGAAGCGTTCTGGGATGTCGACTGCGACATCCTGATCCCCGCCGCACTCGAGAGCCAGATCACCGCCGCGCGCGCGAATCGGCTGAAGGCCAAGCTGGTGCTCGAAGGCGCGAACGGCCCCACGCTGCCCGACGCCGACGATGTGCTGCACGACCGCAACGTGCTGGTCGTGCCCGACGTGATCTGCAACGCCGGCGGCGTGACGGTCAGCTACTTCGAGTGGGTGCAGGATTTCTCGTCGTTCTTCTGGAGCGAAGACGAGATCAACCTGCGGCTCGACAAGATCATGGTCGACGCATTGCGCAAGATCTGGGACACCGCCGACCGCCACCAGATCAGCCTGCGCACCGCCACCTTCGCGGTGGCTTGCGAGCGCATCCTCATCGCGCGCGAGGAGCGCGGCTTGTACCCCTGACGCTGGCAGGGCGCGCGGGCAACCGCGCGCCCCGGTTGCTTCTTCAGCGCGGCGCCACGACGAGGCGCGCGACCTTCATCTGCTCGGGCGTCAGGCTCTCGGTGGAGACGATCGTGAGGGTGTCGACCGACTCGGGTGGGCGCGACGATGTCTTGGCCGTGCTCGGTTCGAGCGCACCGGTCACCGCATCGGGAAGGGTGTACATCGCGCCGGTCACCGGGTCGACGGCCAGCATGCCGATCGCGCCACCGAACAGGATGTCGCCGATGTACCAGCCGCTCACCGTGCCGGTGACGGTCAACTCCTTGTCCGCGAAGCCCTCTTTCTTCATCAGCACCGTGTAGACCTCGGACTTGAAGTAGCCCGCGCCGCGCTTAAGCGCGAAGTAGCGCGCTCAAGCGCGCGCTTCAGCGCTGGAGCGAAAAGCTCGCCACTACGCCGGCGAACACCGCGAAGCCAAGCCAGTGGTTCAGGCGGAACGCGCGAAAGCAACCGGCGCGTGATCGGTAGCGAATCAGCGTGAAGTGCCATGCCGCCAACATCGCCGCCACCGCGAGCCCGGCGAAGTACGGCCAATGCAGACCGAGGTGCATGCCGAG
>JANLUW010000201.1:0-9897 GCA_031363645.1 Rhizobacter sp.
ACCGTGACCGAGGTGTACCCCGGCCATGTGGTGCTCGACGGCAACCACCCGCTCGCCGGCATCGCGCTGCGCCTCGACCTGGTCGTGCGTGACGTGCGTGCCGCGACCGAGGTTGAAATCGAGGCCCGCAGCGTCGGCGAGCCCCTGTTCACGCTGATGAACACAGCGCCCGGCGGCTCGGCGCTGCACTGAGGCTCAAACGGGCTCTTCAACGGCTGCCCGTCCCTCGGCCGTCGTCACTGGCCCGGTGCCGCTGAAGCGGTCGAGCGCGAGGTAAATCACCGGCGTGATGTAGAGCGTGATCGCCTGCGAAAACACGAGCCCGCCGACGACCGCAAGGCCGAGCGGCTGACGCAACTCGGCGCCCGCACCGAGCCCAAGCGCGATCGGCAGCGCGCCCATCAGCGCGGCCAACGTCGTCATCATGATCGGCCGAAATCGCAGCACACAGGCCTCGCGGATGGCCGCCTGCGCACTCATGCCGCGGTGGCGCTGCGCATCGAGCGCGAAGTCAATCATCAGAATCGCGTTCTTCTTGACGATGCCGATCAGCAGCAGGATGCCGATGGTCGCGATCAGCGTCAAGTCCATGTCGAACAGCCTGAGCATCAAAAGCGCGCCGACGGCCGCCGAAGGCAGACCGGCGAGAATCGTGAGCGGGTGCACATAGCTTTCGTACAGCACGCCGAGCAGCACGTAGATCACCAGCAGCGCACCGATGATCAGCACCGCCTGGCTGCCCTGCGAGCTCTTGAACACCGCGGCGTCGCCGCCGTAGGTCGTGATGATCGACGAGGGCAGCGCGATCTCTTCGCGGTACTTGTCGATCTTCGAGGTCGCGTCGCCGAGTGCGGCACCCGGCGCGAGGTTGAACGACATGGTCACGGCCTGCAGTTGCCCGACGTGGTTGATCGAGGTCGGGCCGATCGTGCGCTCGACGGTCGTGAAGCTCGACATCGGCACCAGCGCCCCGCTGCTCGACCGCACGTAGATGCCGTTGAACGCGCCTTCGTCTTGCTTCGCACCGGCCGCCACTTCGAGGATCACTTGGTAGCTGTCGACGCTGGTGTAGATCGTCGAGACCTGGCGCTCGCCGAACGCGCTGTACAGCGCGGAGCGCACCGTGTCGATCGATACGCCCAGCGTGTTCGCGCGGTCGCGGTCGATCTTGAGTGAAGCTTGCAGGCCGCGCAATTGCGAGTCGCTCGTCACGTCGCGGAAAAGCGGGTCGGGCCGCAGCTTGTCCTGCAGCTTGGCGGCCCAGCCATTGAGCTCGTCGACGCGCACGCTTTGCAGGATGTACTGGTACTGCGCCTTGCTCAGGCGCCCGCCCAACTGCAGGTTCTGGATCGGCCGCATGAAGACCGTGATGCCAGCCACCTCGCGCAGCTTGCGGCGCAGGCCTTCGATCACCTGCTTCATCCGACCGCGCTGGTCTCGGGCTTTGAGCGTGACGAACATGCGGCCGGTGTTCTGCGCGCCGCTGCCGCCGTTGAACGAGCTCACGGCGAGCACGTTCGGATCTTCGCGGATGACCTGCGCGGCGCGTGCCTGCAGCCTCACCATCTCGGGGAACGACGTGTCTTCAGCGGCCTCGGTCGAGACCGAGATTTGGCCGATGTCTTCCTCGGGGAAAAAGCCTTTCGGGATCGTCACGAACAGGTAGGCAGTCGCGGCGAAGGTCAGCAGCGCGATGAGCAAAATGATGCCGCGGTGTGCAAGCGCTTTGTCAAGCGAGCGCGCGTAGGCGCCGAGCACCGCGTTGAAACCGCGCTCGAACGAACGCACAACCATGCCGTGCGGTTTCTTGTGCGCATCGTCGGTCAGGAAGCGGCTCGCCAGCATCGGCACCAGGGTCAGCGAGACGAATGCCGAGGCCACGATCGCGAGCGCCACCACCACCGCGAACTCGTGGAACAGCAGCCCGATCACGCCAGGCATGAAGAAGATCGGAATGAACACCGCGATCAACGAGGTCGAGATCGAGATGATCGTGAAACCCACTTCGCGCGAGCCGCGCAGCGCAGCCTGGAAGGGCGGCACGCCCTCTTCCACGTGCCGCATGATGTTCTCCAACATCACGATCGCATCGTCGACGACTAAGCCAACCGCCAGCGTGATGCCGAGCAACGAGATGTTGTCAAGCGTGTAGCCGAAGGCCCAGAGCAGCGCGATCGCGCCGACCAGCGAAACCGGCAGCGAGAGCGTCGGAATCACGGTCGCGACGAAGCGGCGCAGGAACAAAAAAATCACCAGCACCACGAGTGCGATCGTGCCGAGCATCGTCAGCGTCACGTCGTGCAGCGCGTCCCGGATCGAGACCGAGCGGTCGTTCACGGTCATCATCTTCACCGACTGCGGCAGCTGCGCCTGAAAGCCCGGCAGCGCCGCGCGCACCGAGTCGACGACCTTCACGGTGTTCGCATCGGGCTGGCGCAAGATCGCCAGCGTGATCGAGGTTTCGCCGTTCAGGCTGGCGGCGGTCTTGACGGTCTCGAAACTGTCTTCGACCTGCGCCACGTCGCGCAGCCGCACCGGGTTGCCGCCGCGGTTGCTGACGATCAGCTCGCTGAATTCAGCCGCGTTCTTCAACTGCTTGTTGGCCTGCAGCGTGAGCGTCTGCGTCGGGCCGTCGAGCGTGCCGACGGGGGTGTTGACGTTGGCGGCGCGCAAGGCCGTGTTGAGTTCGTCGAGGCTGATGTTGCGCGAAGTCAGCGCCTCGGGCTGCGCGCGCACGCGCACCGCGAAACGCTTTTGGCCGTAGATGTTGACCTGCGCCACGCCGTCGAGTGTCGACAGGCTCGGCGAGATCAGGTGCTCGGCGTAGTCGTTCAGGTCGGACAGGTTCATCGATGGCGAGGTCAGCGCGATCAACAGCACCGGCGCATCGGCCGGGTTGACCTTGCGGTATGAAGGCAGCGCGGTCATGTCGACCGGCAACGTGCGCTGCGCCCGCAGCAGCGCAGCCTGCACATCGACTGCGGCCGCGTCGATGTCACGGCCCTGGTCGAATTCAAGCGTGACCGAGGTCGTGCCCAACGTGTTGGTCGAACTGATCACGTTCAGCCCAGGGATGGTCTGAAACTGCTTTTCGAGTTGCAGCGCGACCGAGGTCGCCATCGTCTCGGGGCTCGCGCCGGGCAGGCTGCCCGACACGTTGATGACCGGCGTGTTGTAACTCGGCAGCGCCGCGACCGGAATCTTGCCGTACGCGATGACACCGGCGACGACGATCGCCGCGTTGAGCAGCACCGTCAGCACCGGCCGGCGGATGAACAACTCCGACAGGTTCACGGCGCGATCGCTCCGGCATCGGACGCCGCCGGCGTGCGCGCCGCGGCACTCGCGAGCGCACGCTCGACCACCGGCACGCCCGCGCGCAAATTTTGCCGGCCGTCGACCACCACCTTGTCACCGGGCTCGATGCCGGAGACGACCGCATCCAGGCCCGCGGCATACAGCAACTCGACCGACCGCGCGGCTGCCTTGCCGCTTGCATCGATCGTGTAGACGAGGGCGCCGCGCGGCCCGCGAATTACCGCGGCCTGGGGCACGACGATCGCGCCCTTGAGCGTGCTCAGCGCGAGGCGCACGTTGACGAAGGCACCGGGCCACAATTTCTCGCCGGCGTTGTCGAACACGGCCTTGACCTTCACGGTGCCGGAGTTGGCATCGACCGCGTTGTCGATGAACTTAAGTTTGCCCACCACCTCGCCACGCGCCTCGGGCAGCACCGCGACCACCTTGCCGCCGCCCGAGCGCATTGCTTGCAGGGCATCGTTCAGGTTGCGCTGCGGCAAGCTGAACGCAACGGCGATCGGGTCGAGTTGCGTGATGGTGACGAGCGCGGCGCCGCCGGGCTGCACCGTGCTGCCGGCGTAAACGTTGATCGCACCGGCACGGCCGGCCGAGGGCGCGACGATGCGGCTGTAGGAGACGACGACAAGCGCAGACTGAATCGCAGCGCGGTCGCCATTGACGACGGCCTGCTGGGTGTCGACCAGGGTCTGGTTGGTGTCGACCGCGCCTTGCGAAATGAAGTTCTGGGCCAGCAGTTCGCGTGCACGGGCGAGCTGGCGCTGCCCGTCGGCAAGCGAGGCCTGGTCTCGCGCGAGCTGGGCCTTCACCGCGGCCAACCTGCCCTCGTCGGTGCGCGCGTCGAGCGTGAACAACAACTGCCCCGCCTTCACGAACTGGCCTTCGCGGATGTTGACCTGCGTGATCACGCTGCTGACCTGCGGACGAATATCGACGCTGTTGAGGGCGCTGATCGTGCCGGTGGCCTCCAGCGTCATGTCGACATCTTTGGCGAGCGCGCGCACGCTGCTGACGCTGACCGCGCCGCCACCGGATGCCGCGACCGAGGCCGGTGCCGCTCCCGCTGCGGCCGGCGCAGGCTCTTTGCTGCAGCCCGCCACGCTGACTGCCACCGCGAGCGCGGCGGCCAGAAACATCCAGTGCTTGTTCATGCGAATTTCAGTTGACCCACACTTGCGCGTTCCGCCGGCATCAGCCCCGACCGGTCGAGCCGAAGCCGCCCGCACCGCGGTCCGACGCGCTGAACTCGGCCACCGCACGAAAGCTCGCCTGCACCACCGGCACGATCACGAGCTGCGCGAACCGGTCGAGCGGCTGCAGCGTGAACGCCACCGAGCCGCGGTTCCAGCAGCTCACCATCAACGGGCCTTGGTAGTCGGAATCGATCAGCCCGACGAGGTTGCCGAGCACGATGCCGTGCTTGTGGCCCAGGCCCGAGCGCGGCAGGACCATCGCGGCCAGTGCGGGGTCGCCGATGTGGATCGCCAGGCCGGTCGGGACCATCACGGTTTGACCGGGCTCGATCACGAGCGCTGCATCGATGCAGGCGCGCAGGTCGAGGCCGGCACTGCCGGGCGTGGCGTAGGCGGGCAGGTGATCGGCCACGCGCGCATCGAGCACCTTGACGTCGACCACGCTCATGGTTTCGCGCTCAGCCGCGCTGCGATTTCGGCAACAAGCTGCCGCGCGAGCGTGAGCTTGTCGGCACGCGGCAGTTCGCGCTCGCCGTTCGCGTCGACCAGCGTGAGCAGGTTGTCGTCTTGCCCAAACGTCGCAGGGCCGAGGTTGCCGACGATCAACGGCACGCCCTTGCGCGCAAGCTTTTCGCGCGCATGCCTGAGCAGATCGTGGCTCTCGGCCGCGAAGCCGACGCAGTACGGCGGCTTCGGCATGCGCGCCACCGCGGCGAGGATGTCCGGGTTCTCGGTCAGCTCGAAGCTCGACGGAGTTTTCTGGCCGGGCTGCTTCTTGATCTTGTGGTCGTCGACGTGCGCCGGCCGCCAGTCGGCGACCGCAGCGGTCGCGATGAACACGTCGCAAGCACCTGCCGTACCGGTGACTGCGCCGGTCACCGCGTCGAACATTTGCTGTGCCGTGGTCACATCGATGCGGCGCACATGGCGCGGCGTCGGCAGGTGCACCGGGCCCGCGACGAGCGTGACGCTCCCACCCGCCTCGACCGCGGCGCGCGCGATCGCAAAGCCCATCTTGCCGCTGGAGTGGTTGGTGATGCCGCGCACCGGATCGATCGGCTCGAAGGTCGGACCGGCGGTGATCATCACGTGCTTGCCGCGCAGCGATTTGGGCTGGAAAAACGCGACCAGTTCGGCGAGCAACTCGGCCGGCTCCAGCATGCGACCGTCGCCGGTCTCACCACAGGCCTGGTCGCCGTTGCCGGGGCCGAGCACCAGCGTCCCATCGGCCTGAAGTTGCGCGAGGTTGCGCTGCGTGGCTGGGTGCGCCCACATTTCGCGGTTCATCGCCGGAGCCACCAGCAGCGGGCAGCGTTCGATCGGCCGGGCCAGGCACATCAGGCTCAACAGATCGGAAGAGGCGCCCTGCGCGAGCCTGGCGATCAGGTCGGCGCTGGCGGGGGCGATGACGATCGCATCGGCCTCGCGCGTAAGGTTGATGTGCGCCATCGCGTTCGGCTCGCGCGCATCCCACTGGCTCGTGTAGACGCTGCGATTCGACAGCGCCTGCAGCGTCACCGCGGTGATGAACTGCTCGGCCGCTTCGGTCATCACGACCTGCACCGTTGCGCCGGCCTTGACCAGCTCACGCGTGAAGTCGGCGGCCTTGTAACAGGCGATGCCGCCCGAGAGGCCGAGCACGATGTGCTTGCCGGCCAGGTCCATCGGTTTGCTCATTGAACAAGGCGCATCAGAGCGCCGTCCAGAGGCGCGAAAGGTCGTGCAGGTTGAACAGCACGCGCACCGCCTTGCCATAGACCTGCTCGTGCGGCAAAAAGCCCCAAACACGTGAGTCCGACGAGTTGTCGCGGTTGTCGCCCATCATCAGGTACTCGCCCTTCGGAACGGTGCACTCCCAGGCCGTCGGGCCATCGGTCTTGCAGCTCGTGCCCATGCCGCTCGGCGCCAGGCGCCCCATCACGAACGGGTTGACCTTGATCGTGCGGCTGCGGCCAGCGGTGGTCTCGTCCAGCAGCCACTGGCCGCGGTCTTCGGGCGCGACGTTGGCACCCGTGCCTTCGCTCACCACCTGCACATCGAACGGCGCGCCGTTGACGCTGACGGCACCGCGCTCGAAACGTACCACGTCGCCCGGCAGGCCGATCAGCCGCTTGACGTAGAACTCCGACACGTCGACCGGGAAGCGGAACACGACCACGTCACCGCGCTTGGGTTGCCCGAACTCGATCGCCGTGTTGGTGAACGGCAGACGCGGGCCGTAGGCCAAGTGGTTGACGAGCAGGTAATCACCCACGCGCAAGGTCGGCTCCATCGAGCCCGACGGCACCTTCGGCCAGTCGGCCACCGCGATGCGGCAAGTGAACATCAGCGCGACGACGACGAACAACTCGGCACCGAAGCTGACCCACAGCGGCTTCTTCTCGGGCTCACGTCCGAGCCGCCGCTTGCGCACCTTCCAGGCGACCCAACACGTGCCTGTTGCGAGTGTGGCCAACGCCAGGATCTCGTTGATCGAGAAGCCTAACTGCACGCCGCCGCTCATCGCATCGAGCCCACGGTTTCGCGGTGTGTCGGGTTCAACATGCGCAGGGCTCCATCGAAAACAGGTGGCCGATTATCGACGTGGCGGATTGCCGCCGCGTTGCTACTGCGTCAAGCCGTTTTGGCCGTGACGAACAGCGGCTTGATCAAAACCCGCGCGGCCTCGCCCATCCAGTCGAGTTCGCCGATCACAGAGCTGCGCGCCGCGCCGCTGCGGTCGATCAACACGGTGGTCGGGAAGACGCGGGGTGTCCAGGCGTTTGCGGCGTCGCCGTCGCGGTCGAGCAAGATCGGCAGCGAAAACCGCAGCACCTCCAGAAAGCGCTTGATCTTCGGCAACGGCTCCTGGTAGTTCACCAAGAGCACCACCAACCCAGCCTTCTCATGACGGGTTTGCAGCAGCTCGAGCGAAGGCATCTCGGCGCGACACGGCTCGCACCAACTGGCCCAGAAGTTCAGCAGCACCGGCCGGCCCTTCAGTGCGGCGAGCGACCAGGGCCTGCCGTCAAGATCGGTCAACGCGAGCGATGGCGTGGGCTTGGCAGCGGGCCACGGCCGCACGGTGTAGGCCGCGAACGCGGTATCGGGAAGCGTAAAAGCGGTGGCCCCCAGTGACGCAGCAACTGAGGTGACGAGCCACTGTCGGCGCGTCGTCCTACCGGAGCGAGGTAAATCCTTGCGCTGCATTTCGAGTCGTGCCGGTATAAGGTCGGGCAGCGTTCATAGTCACCCTCGGGCCTTGTCGGCACGATTGCACCACATCCCGCCATGACCCCATTGCGCACGCCCCGATTCATCCAATGCCACGTGGCCAACTCAGAGGCCGACCGCCGCGAAATCGAAGCCGGCCTGTTGCGGCACCCGGCGCACGCATCGCCCAAATACCTGTACGACCGACTCGGCTCGCACCTTTTCGAGGCCATCACCGAGCTGCCCGAGTACTACCCGACCCGCACCGAAGCGGCGATCATCGCGGCACACGGCGCGGCCATGGCTCAGCGCATCGGCGCGGGCTCGACGCTGATCGATCTGGGCGCCGGCAACTGCGCCAAAGCAGTTCGGCTGTTCCCGCTGCTCGAGCCCGAACGGTATGTCGCGGTCGACATCTCGGTCGACTTTTTGCACGATGCGCTGAGGCGCGTGCAGCGCGAGCATCCGTCGCTCGATGTGGTCGGGCTCGGACAAGACTTCTCCAGCTCGCTCGATCTCGAGGCCGAACTCGTCGCCAACCGCGCGGTGTTCTTCTACCCCGGCTCCAGCATCGGCAACTTCACGCCCGACGAAGCGCTGGCATTTCTCAAGCGCGTGCGCACGCAGGCCCACGGCGGCGGGCTGCTGATCGGCGTGGACCTGGTCAAACCCACAGCGATCCTGCAAGCGGCGTACGACGACGCGATCGGCGTCACGGCAGCTTTCAACCTGAACATCCTGCGCCAACTGAACCGCCTGATCGGCAGCGACTTCTCACCGACCGACTGGCGCCACATCGGCCTTTACAACGAGGCTGCATCGCGGGTCGAAATGCACCTTGAAGCGCGTCATCCGGTCGATGTGCGCTGGCCCGGCGCGCATCGCGCATTTGGCGTCGGCGAGCGCATTCACACCGAGAACTCGTGCAAGTACACGCTCGAAACTTTTGCGGCGCTGCTGCAGGAAGCGGGCTTCAACACATCCGAGCACTGGACCGACGATCGCGGCTGGTTCGGCGTGTTCTGGGCGCCGGCCAACTGAGCGGTTCGTCGCTTTTCGGAGTTACTCCCTCTCCCCTGGGAAAGGGCTGGGGTGAGAGCTTGCTTTTCGCCGTCATGCGGGGTGCGATGCCCTACTTCCACCCCCACCCCGCAGGGTGTCACACCCGCTCGGCCACCCACCCGCGCACCGACGCCAGCGCCGCGTCGAGCTGGCTCGGGTCGGTGCCGCCGGCCATCGCCATGTCGGGCTTGCCGCCGCCTTTGCCACCGACCTGCTGCGCGACGAAGTTGACGAGTTCGCCGGCCTTGACCTTCGCAATGCTGTCGTTCGTTACACCGGCGGCGATCTGCACCTTGCCGCCTTCGACCGTGGCGAGCACAACCACCGCGGTCTTGAGCTTGTCCTTGAGCTTGTCCATCGTGTCGCGCAGCGCTTTTGCATCGGCGCCGACGAGCTTCGCGGCGAGCACCTTGATGCCGTTCACGTCGACCGCGCTCGCCATCAATTCGTCACCCTGAGAAGACGCCAGCTTGCCCTTGATCGCCGCCAGTTCCTTCTCGAGTGCGCGCACGTGATCGAGCACTTGCGTCAGGCGCGCCGGCACATCCGCGGGCGATGCCTTCAACGCACCCGCGAGTTGCTGCACCGTGCCTTCGAGCGACTGCAAATACGCCAGCGCGTTGTCGCCCGTGACTGCCTCGACGCGCCGCACGCCGGCTGCGACGCCGCTTTCGGCGACGATCTTGAACAAGCCGATGTCACCGGTGCGCGCCACGTGCGTGCCACCGCAAAACTCGCGGCTGCTGCCGATGTCGAGCACGCGCACTTCGTCGCCGTACTTCTCGCCGAACAGCATCACCGCGCCGAGTTGCTGCGCGGCGTCGATCGGCATCGTGCGCGCGTTGGTGGCGTGGTTGTCGAGAACTTCCGCATTTACGATTTGCTCGACGCGCGCGATCTGCGCGTCGGTCAGCGGCGCGTGGTGCGCGAAGTCGAAGCGCGTGCGCTCGGCGTTCACCAGCGAGCCTTTTTGCTGCACGTGCGCGCCGAGCACTTCGCGCAGCGCCTTGTGCATCAGGTGCGTCGCCGAATGGTTACGCACGGTTTTCGCGCGCCGTGCCGCATCGACCTGCGCCAGCAGCGTGTCGCCCGGCGCGATGCGGCCTTCGAGCACGCGGCCGTGGTGGCCGAA
>JANLUW010000235.1:0-13486 GCA_031363645.1 Rhizobacter sp.
GTTCCCTGACCGCTTCGGCGAGCTTGGAATAGCGCCGCAGCAGCACCTGGCGCATCGCGGCATAGTCGTCGCCGGCCGTCACGCCGCCGATGTTGTAGCGCCGGTACTGGGCGCTTTGCATCTTGTGGCCTTCGAAGACCACGCACGACGCCTGCGTCGCCTCGCCGGCGGTGTGGCTGATGTCGAAACACTCGATGCGAAAAGTGTCCATGGTCTCGACCGCGAGGTCGAGCGACTCGACCAACGCCCGCGTGCGCGCCTGCTGCGAGCCTTCTTCAGCAAGCAACTGCGCGAGCCTGAGTTGCGCGCCCTTGATGCACATGTCGAGCCAGGCGCGGCGCGGTTCGCGCGGCTGGTGCTGCGCGGTGACCTTGACGCCGCTTTGCAGCG
Source organism: Rhizobacter sp. (assembly GCA_031363645.1). Taxonomy (GTDB): domain Bacteria; phylum Pseudomonadota; class Gammaproteobacteria; order Burkholderiales; family Burkholderiaceae_C; genus LMDS01. The sequence continues at coordinate 391 of JANLUW010000235.1, forward strand.
AGAGTGCATCGATCAACGCCTTGTCGACCGCGTGGCTCAGCACGAGCAAAGGCGGCACGCCACCATCGAGGTAGTGCTGCGCGATGAAGGCTTCGAGCACCGTCACTTCAGCGCAAGCCGGCGTGATGCCTGGCGCGTCGTCTTCTTCTTCCCGCCCGAGTTCGATCACGCCGTCGACATGCTTCGGAAAATACGGCCGGTCACCCAGGTGCCGGCCGCCGCGCACCATTGCCAGGTTCACACACGCGCGGCCACCTTCGACCTTGACGGCGAGGATGTCGGCGTCTTTCGTCGTCACACCCGTGTTGTCTTCGACCGACTGCTGGTGCAGCACGCGCGACAGCGCCCCGATCTGGTTGCGGATTCCGGCCGCCTGCTCGAACTCGAGCGCTTCCGCGTGCCTCATCATTTGCGCCTGCAGGTCGTCCATCAACTCCTGCTGCTCGCCGAGCAAAAAGCGCTCGGCGTGGTCGACGTCGAGCGCGTAGTCTGGCGCCGAGATGAAGTCGACACATGGCCCGGTGCAGCGCTTGATCTGGTACAGCAAACACGGCCGGGTGCGGTTCGCGAATACGGTGTCTTCGCAGGTGCGCAAGCGAAACACCTTTTGGATCATCTGGATCGATTCTTTAACAGCCCACGCACTCGGAAACGGCCCGAAATAGCGGTGCTTCTGATCGACCGCGCCCCGGTAGTAGGCGACGCGCGGAAAACTTTGAGCCGACTGGGTCCCTGCACCGTCGGGTTGCCTCGAAGCAGTGATCTTCAGATACGGGTAGCTCTTGTCATCGCGGAACAAAATGTTGTAGCGCGGCGCCAGCGTCTTGATCAAGTTGTTCTCGAGCAGCAGCGCTTCGGCCTCGGAGCGCACCACCGTCGTCTGCACGCGCACGATCTTCGTGACCATGTGGCCGATGCGCGTGCCGCCGTGGTTCTTCTGAAAGTAGCTCGACACGCGCTTCTTCAGGTCGCGCGCCTTGCCCACGTACAGCACGCGATCGGACGCGTCGAAGTAGCGGTACACGCCGGGCAAGTTCGGTAACGCGGCTACATCGGCGAGCAGCGTCGTGTGGGTTGCGACGGCGAGTGCTTCGGCTTGCGTCGGGGTAGGTTCGGAATCGGCGTCATCGATCATCGAGCGCGATTGTGCCGCGCGCTTTTGGATAATGTGGGCGATGCAGCCATTGCACTGGGACCTGTTCTGCCGCGTCATCGACAACTTCGGCGACATCGGCGTGTGCTGGCGGCTTGCCGCCGATCTCGGTGCGCGCGGTCACAAGGTACGGCTGTGGGTCGACGATGCCTCGGCGCTGCGTTGGATGGCACCGAATGGCGCAGCTGGCGTCGAATTGCGCCCGTGGCCACATGGCGTGGTCGACGTCGAACCAGGCGATGTCGTGATCGAAGCCTTCGGTTGCGATTTGCCCGGTGCCTTCGTGCGCCGCATGGCGAGCGCGATCCGGCCGCCGCTGTGGCTCAACCTCGAGTACCTCAGCGCCGAGGAGTTCGTCGAACGTTCGCACAAGCTGGGTTCGCCGCAAATGAGCGGCCCGGGCGCTGGCCTGCGCAAATGGTTTTTCTATCCCGGTTTCACGCCGCGCACCGGCGGGCTGATTCGCGAACGGGATTTGCAGGCGCGCCAGCAGGCGTTCGATGCGCGCGGATGGCTGACGCGTCACGGCGCAGCGCCGCAGCCAGGCGAGCAAATCGTCAGCCTGTTTTGCTACGAGCAGCCCGCCCTGCCCGCGCTGCTCGACCAACTCGCGCAACGGCCGACCTTGCTGCTCGCAACTGCCGGTCACGCGGCGCGGCAGGTCAAAGCGTTGCTTGGGCCAACGCTGCGCTGCGGCGCATTGCGTGCCGTCGAATTGCCGCCCCTGCCTCAGCCCGACTTCGACCATCTGCTCTGGGTCAGCGACCTCAACTTCGTGCGCGGCGAGGATTCGTTCGTGCGCGCGCAATGGGCCGGCAAACCTTTCGTGTGGCACATCTACCCGCAGCCCGACGGCGTGCATCTGAACAAGCTCGATGCGTTTCTCGATCGGTTCGGCGCACGCCCCGATCTGCGCGCGCTTTGGCACGCCTGGAATGCGCCAGCACCCAACGTGCCCCCGCTGCCCGACCAACTCGACTGGCGCCATCAGAGCGAAATCTGGCGCGACTCGTTGCTCGCTCAAGCCGACCTCACCACGCAGCTGCTCGGATTCGCCGCCGAAACACGTTAAAATCGAGGGCTTTTCGCGCACCCGACGCGCCCACTCCTCACCGCATACGGAAATACTGAAAGAGCAGCAGACATGAAGACCGCAATGGAATTTCGCGCCGGCAACGTCATCATGCTCGGCAAAGACCCGATGGTCGTGCTGCGCACCGAGTACAGCCGCGGCGGCCGCAATTCGGCCACCGTGCGCATGAAGCTCAAGAGCTTGCTCAGCAACTCCGGCACCGAAGTCGTCTACAAGGCCGACGACAAACTCGACCAGGTCATGCTGGACAAGAAGGATTGCACTTACTCCTACTTCGCCGACCCGATGTACGCCTTCATGGACGCCGAGTACAACCAGTTCGAAGTCGAGTCCGAGAACATGGGCGACGCGATCCAGTATCTGGAAGACGCGATGCCGGTCGAGGTTGTGTTCTACGACGGCAAGGCGATTTCGGTTGAATTGCCCACCAGCCTTGTGCGCGAAATCACCGACACCGAGCCGGCCGTCAAGGGCGACACCTCGGGCAAGGTGCTGAAGAAGGCGAAGATCGGCACCGGCTTCGAGATCGACGTGCCGCTGTTCGTGCAAACCGGCGATAAGGTCGAGATCGACACCCGCACGCACGAATACCGCAAGCGGGTGTAACGCCTTTCGGCGGGACAGAAGGCGGGCGCCCTGGTGGCGCCCTTCTCGTTTTTGATTTCATGATTGCGCATGCCGTTTGATTTCGCCACCGTCGTTGCGCCGTTTCGCATGCAGCCTGGCCTGAGGCGAATGGTGCCGGGCGCGTTGCACCTGACGCCGAACGCGCCAGCGGCACGCGCGTTGCGCGAAAAGCTCGATGTGCTCCAGCACCACGCGTCAGAGGCGCTGCTCGCCGCGGCCGGATTCGACGCCGCACCGGCGCTGCGTGCCCTGATGCGGCAGGCGAGCGTCGAACACGCCGATGCATTCGCTTGGGACGGCGATCGCGGCTTCGATGCGGCGAGGCTCGGCTGGTCGATTCGCGGCGACGCAGTGCATGGCGAAGGCCCGCCCGAGATCGGCGACTGCCTGTGCGCGCTGCCACCTGAATGGCGGCTTCCCGGCTTGCTGAGCCTGGCACTGGCCGAAGACTTCGCTGTGATCGACGGCGCGACCGCGCACATCCCGTGGCTGGCCGTGTGTCTGCCTTCGCATTGGGCGCCGCAGGAAAAGGTGGGTCGCCATTTCGCGCAGGTGCACGCGCCGGTGGCCGACAACCAGCTGCTGATCACCGCAGCCGAGCACCTCGCGCGGCTGGTCACCGGCGCGCAGCGTTGGGAGCGCTTCGTCTGGACCCTCACCGCCGAGCCGCGCCTGATGCAGCACCCGCACCACGTGCCGCCTGCCAAATGGCCGGTCGCGCTCGACGCCGACGGGCTCGCGGCGATGGCCAGCTTTCGCACCGAGCACCAGACTTTCATCCCGCTGCCCGAGGCTCGCCAGGCGGTGTTCACGATCCTCGTCGAGAGCCTTCCGTTGGCCGACGCCGTCGACACGCCCGAGCGCGCACGGCAACTGCATGCGTCGCTCGCGAGCATGAACGCCGAGGTGCTCGTCTACCGCGGCCTGACCGACGCGCGCGACCGCTTGCTGGGCTGGTTGGCCGCCGTCGCGCAAATCGAGTGAGCGGCTCGGCAACATACGCCGCCCTGCTCGCTGGCAGCGAGCTGCCCCGGCGTTGGCAAGAGCGCGAACGCTTCGTCGTGCTCGACACCGACTTCGGCGCCGGGCACGACTTTCTTGCCACCTGGCAGGCTTGGCAGACCGACCCGAATCGCTGCGCGCACCTCGTGTTCATCGCGATCCAGACGCAGCCGCTGGCGCCTGCCGAATCGCGCACGGCGCTGGGCAATTCGACATCGCCTGCGCTGGCAAACGCACTGCATCACGCCTGGCCGACGCAAACGCCCGACCTGCATCGCCTCAGCTTCGAAGCAGGCGCGGTCGAACTGCTGCTGGCCGTTGGAGACGCTGCGACGTGGCTGCGCGAACTCGTCGCCGAAGTCGATGCGTTTTGGGTCGACTGCGACGCGCCGGCCGATTTGCGGCGATTCTGCAAATCGCTCGGCCGCCTCGCTGCGCCGGGCGCGACGCTTGCAGCCCGCAGCATTGCGAGCATCGCCGACGAATGGCGCGCGCCGCTTTTTGCTGCGGGTTTCGCCGTTTTGCCGGCGCAGCAAGACGAAGACGGCCGCGACCTCATCCTCGCGCGCTTTGCACCAGCGTTCGCACCGCGGTCAGCGCCCACGCGTGGCCGTGCCCGCAGCGCGGTCGATCGCCATGCGCTGATCATCGGCGCCGGCCTCGCTGGCTGTGCCACGGCAGCGGCGTTGGCCGAGCAAGGCTGGCGCAGCACGCTGCTGGAGCGGCAGCCGCAGATCGCGGGCGAAGCGTCGGGCAACCCGGCCGGGTTGTTCCACGGCGTCGTCAACGCGCAAGACGGCCTGCACGCGCGCTTTAACCGCGCCGCGGCGATACAAGCAACTCGGGCAGTGCGGGCCGCGATCGACCGCGGCGTCGCTGGCATCACGCGTGGGTTGCTGCGACTGGAAGCGTCGCTCGATTTGGTGCGCATGCGCGCCGTGTTGCAGCGCCTCGCGTTGCCAGCGCAATACGTTCGAGCGCTCGACGCCATCGAGGCGAGCGAGCGCGCCGGGATCGCGCTTTCGCAACCTTGCTGGTTCTACCCCGGCGGTGGTTGGGTCCACCCGGCTGGGCTCGCGCAGGCCTTTCTCGATCGGGCCGGTGCGTCGTCCGAACTGCTAACAGGCATCGACGCGCGTCGCCTCGATCGCTGCGCAAATGGTTGGCGCGTGCTCGACGCGCACGGCACCACGATCGCCGAGGCCGCGACCGTCGTGCTCGCGAACGCCGGCGATGCACTGCGCCTGCTCGACGCACCCGACTGGCCGATCGACCACATCCGCGGCCAGATCAGCATCGCGCGTGCATCGCAGCTCGCACCCCCGCACTTGCCGATCGCCGGCAGTGGCTACCTGCTGCCGGACAACTGCGGCGCGGTGCTGTTCGGCGCGACCGCGCAACGGGGTGACCTCGACCCTTCGGTGCGTGACACCGACCACACGCTCAACCTCGCACAACTCGCGCGCCTGTTGGGCCATGCGACCGATCTGCAACCCGCCGATCTCGAAGGCCGCACCGCGTGGCGTTGCAGCGCCGTCGACCGCCTGCCGGTGATCGGCGCCGTGCCCGATCCGGCGGCGCAAGGTGCGCGACTCGATCAGCCGCGTTTCGTGCCGCGCCTGCCTGGCCTATATGTGTTCACCGCACTCGGTTCACGCGGCATCACCTGGAGCGCGCTCGGGGCTCAAGCGCTGGCGTCTTGTGTGACCGGTGCACCGGCGCCGATCGGCGCGAGCTTGCTCGACGCCATCGACCCGGCCCGCTTCGTCAGCCGGCGGGTGCGCCAATCCAGGTGCGGATGACAGCGTAGACGCGTGGATGATTGAGCAAACTCATGTGGCCGAGGCCGGCTAGTTCGACGCGCTGCACATCACCGGTCAAGCCATCGTCGGCCGCGCTGCTGCCGCGCACAAGGCCGTCGCCGAGGAGGCTGCCGACCCATGCGCCCATGCCACCACCGACCTTGTCACCGAGGGTCGCGAACACCAGCCGCAGTGCGGGTGAATCGGCACCAGCCGTCGCGCCTTTCAAGCCGCGCTGCAAGTCCTTGATGCCGCGACTGCGCGCATGGGTGATGCGCGCGAGCGGACGCGTGACATCGGAGACGGCGAGTGCCGCGGTCGCGAGCTGCCCGAACTTGGCCAGCGGCGCACCTTGGTGCGGTGAGCCCAGGCACACGATCATGGGCACCTTGCCCGCCCAAGCGAGGCCTTGCTCGGCCGCCAGCGCCTGCGCGCGGCGCGCCACGAGGCCGCCCATGCTGTGGCCGATCAGCAGCCACTCATCGACTTGCGGCGCAGCGTGCGCCACGCGCTCGAGCAACTCGGCAAAACGCTGCGCGTTGTCGTCGATCGCGAGGCCGCTGTTGTAGCGCAGCCAAAGCGCGCTGATGGGCTCGCCCGCGCCGGGTTCGTGTTCGAGCAACGCGCCGTAGTCGATCGCGTCACCCGCTGGCAGCGCATCGGCCCAGGGCGATACGGCCCAGGCGTCGGTGCGCAAGCGCCAGCTCTGCTCGTCGCATGCGAGGCCGTGCAGGAACACGCAAACGCGTGGGCGCAGCGCAGTGAGCCCGGTGAGCGCACCGCTCTTGAGCGGCAGCGCGCCGTTGCGGTCGTGCAGGCCCATCTGCACCGCGAGCGCACTGTTCGATGCGGCCAGCGTATCGCCGACCGCGCCGTTCAACGCACCGCGCAGCACGCGTTCTTTTTTGCCCGGGACGCGTTGCGGGTCGGTCGCGAGCCGCTCGGCGCCATCGGCAATCGCGAGCGCGACCGCACCGCCGTGCCGCACCGCGGCATACACACCTTGGGTGATCGCGTCGTGCACGCTCTGAACAATGCGGGAAGGCACCGACAAGCCGGGCACCATCCCTAGGCTGTCGAAGGACTTGCCGGCGATCGCCTGGTGCATCTCCTGCACGCGTGATGTCGTCGCCTGGAAGCCTGCGTTGAAGGCCGGCGCGTAGCCGGGTGCCGAGGCTGTCGGGTCATCGAGCAGCGGTGTCAGAGAGCCTGCCGGGCCTGCAGCCGGCAGCGAGGGTGCCGCAGCTTCGTCCGACGGCTTGCGGCGCATGGCCACGTCAGGGTGCGGGCGGTTGGCCTTCGGCCGGGGCGGTGTCGGTCGCCGGCTCGTCGTCGGACGCATCGTCAGGGCCGCCCTCACCAACCTTGCGGACGGCCTTTTCCTTCAGCTTTTCTTCTTTTTTCTTTTTCTTTGCCAGCTCCCGCTGGCGCTTTTCGAACGAGTAATTGGGTTTGGCCATGGGCTTGTCGTTCCTGTCTTGTACTGAGGTATGGCGCCGTCTACACGCCAGCCGCGAGGTTACGCGCTTTCTACGGTGCGATTTCGGCGCGGCGTCAGAAAGTCAACGTCTTGACGCCCTGCGCCGTGCCGAGCAGGCACACCGCGGCCTTGTGGCGCGCGAAGATGCCGACGCCGATGACCCCCGGCCACTGGTTGATCTCACGCTCCAGCGCATTCGGCTCGCTGATGTGCAGGCCGCGCACATCGATGATCTGCCCGCCGTTGTCGGTGACCACGCCGGCGCGCAGCGTCGTTTCACCGCCGAGCTTGCGCAGCCGCCGCGCGATCTGCGCCGCAGCCATCGGGATCACTTCCACCGGCAGCGGGAAGCGCCCGAGCGTGGTCACGAGTTTCGATTCGTCGGCGATGCAGATAAAACGCAGCGCGATGTCGGCGACGATTTTTTCGCGCGTCAGCGCCGCGCCTCCGCCTTTGATCATGCAGCCGGCGTGGTCGATCTCGTCGGCACCGTCGATGTAGACGGCGAGCGATTCAACCGCGTTCGCGTCGACGACTGCGATACCGAGCGCGCGCATGCGATCGGTACTGGCGCCTGAACTCGAGACTGCCGCCTCGATGCCAACCGGCATCCGCGCGAGCGCGTCGATGAAGCAGTTGACGGTCGAGCCGGTGCCCACGCCGATGATGCTGCCGGGCTCCACATAAGCGATGGCCGCCTGGCCAACGAGGGCCTTGAGTTCGTCTTGGGTCATGGCGCCGGATTATCCCGACTTGCCCACCATGGCCTCGGGTTTCACCCAGGCGTCGAACTGCTCTGCCGTGACGAAGCCCGAGGCCAGCGCCGCCTCGCGCAGGCTCGACCCCTGCGCATGCGCCGCTTTCGCGATCCTCGCGGCCTTGTCGTAGCCGATGTGCGGGTTCAGCGCGGTCACCAGCATCAGCGAGCGGCCGACCAGTTCGCCGATGCGCGCACGATCGGCCTCGATGCCGCGCGCGCAATGTTCTTCGAAGCTGAGCGCGCCGTCGGCGAGCAGCCGCATGCTCTGCAACACGTTGTGGATGATCACCGGCTTGAACACGTTCAGCTCGAAGTTGCCCGACGCGCCGCCGATGTTGACGGCCACGTCGTTGCCCATCACCTGGCAGCACAGCATCGTGAGTGCCTCGCACTGCGTCGGGTTGACTTTGCCCGGCATGATCGAACTGCCGGGTTCGTTCTCGGGGATCGTGATTTCGCCCAGGCCCGAGCGCGGGCCCGAGGCGAGCCAGCGCACGTCGTTCGCGATCTTCGTCAACGAGGCCGCGACCGTTTTCAGCGCGCCATGCGCGAACACCATCGCGTCATGCGCGGCGAGCGCCTCGAACTTGTTCGGTGCCGACTCGAACGGATAGCCCGAGACGCGCGCCAGCTCGGCCGCCGTACGCGTGCCGAACTCCGGGTGCGCATTCAAGCCGGTCCCGACCGCCGTGCCGCCGAGTGCGAGCTCGCGCAGGTGCGGGCGCGCGGTGCGCAGGTGGCGGATGCCGTGGTCGAGCTGCGCGACCCACCCCGAGATCTCTTGCCCGAGCGTCAGCGGTGTCGCGTCTTGCAAATGCGTGCGGCCGATCTTGACGACATCGGCGAAGGCCTGCGACTTCGCGCCGAGCGTGGCGCGCAGCGTCTCGAGCGCGGGCAGCAAGTGCGATTCGAGTGTGGTGAGCGCGGCCACGCTCATCGCGGTCGGGAACACGTCGTTCGACGATTGCCCACGGTTCACGTCGTCGTTCGCATGCACCAGCCGCGCTTCGCCGACCGCGCCGCCGAGCAACTGCGAGGCGCGGTTGGCGAGCACCTCGTTCATGTTCATGTTGGTTTGCGTGCCCGAGCCCGTCTGCCAGACCGAGAGCGGAAACTGCGCCTCGTGCCGGCCGGCAAGCACTTCGTCGGCGGCCGCGACAATCGCCTCCGCCTTGTCGGCATCGAGCGCGCCGAGCTCGCGGTTCACGACGGCCGCGCTGCGCTTGACGAGCGCGAGCGCGCGAATCAACTCCGGCGCCATGCGCTCGGTCGAGATCGCGAAGTGGTGCAGCGAGCGCTGCGTCTGCGCGCCCCAGAGCGCGGTATCGGCAACGGCGATCTCACCGAAGGTGTCGCGCTCGAGGCGGTGCGGGCCGGTGCTTTCAGCGGCGGGGGAAGTGCTGTTCATGGTGCGTTTGCCAGTGAGGCAGCAGGACGTTTTCAACGCCGCAGTATGCGGGCCGGTGCGCTGCCACAATTCCGGCCATGTCATTGCTGCCATACGCCCTCGCCCGCCCGTTTTTGTTCGGTCTCGACCCGGAAACGGCACACGATCTCACGTTGAATTCGATCGCACGGATGCAAAACACGCCGCTCCAATGCGTGTGGCAGCAGGCGCGCGTGAACGACCCGGTGAAGCTGGCCGGTTTGACCTTCCCGAACCGCATCGGCTTGGCTGCCGGGCTCGACAAGAACGGCCGCTGCATCGATGGCTTCGGCGCGATGGGCTTCGGCTTCATCGAGGTCGGCACGGTCACGCCCAAAGGCCAACCCGGCAACCCGAAGCCGCGCATGTTCAGGCTGCCGCAGGCGAACGCGATGATCAATCGGCTCGGCTTCAACAACGACGGGCTCGATGCGTTCATCGCCAACGTCCAGCGCGCGCGCTTTAGGCAAAACGGCGGCGTCCTCGGCCTCAACATCGGCAAGAACGCCGCCACGCCGATCGAGCGCGCCGCTGACGATTACCTGCTGTGCTTAGCCGGCGTCTACCCGCACGCCGACTATGTTGCGTTGAACATCTCCAGCCCGAATACGACGAACCTGCGCGCACTCCAAAGCGACGCCGCGCTCGACGCGCTGCTCGGTGCCGTTCAACAGCGCCGCGAGCAACTCGCCACGCAACACGGCCGCCGCGTGCCCGTCTTCCTGAAGATCGCGCCCGACCTCGACGAAGCGCAGGTCGACGTGATCGCCGCCACCTGCAAGCGCCACGCGATCGACGGCGTGATCGCGACCAACACCACGGTTGTGCGCGACGCCGTCAAGCACCTGCTGCACGGCGACGAGGCCGGTGGCCTCTCGGGCGCGCCGGTATTCGCGGCCTCGAACCGCGTGATCGCGCAACTGCGCGCGGCGCTCGGCAGCGCGTACCCGATCATCGGTGTCGGTGGTGTGATGAGCGCGACCGATGCGAAAGCCAAGGTCGCGGCCGGCGCGAACCTGGTGCAGCTCTACACCGGTTTCATCTACGGCGGTCCGCCGCTGATTGACGCGGCGGCACGCGCGCTGGCGAGCAAGCGATGAAACGCCTCGGCTACATCGCCGCACTCGCTGCGCTGCTGTCGCTCGGCGCCTGCAGCTCGCTGCCGCGCATCAACCCCGACATGGCGCGCAGTGCGACGGCGCCGCAGATCGAAGGCGCGCGCGGTCCGCTCTCGGCTGCGCGCAGCAAACAGATCCTCGACGACCTGCGCGCCGGTGGGCAAAACACCGACATCCTCGGCCGCCACCTCGCGCTCGAAGCCGCGCTCGACGACAGCCCGCTGGTCGCCGGCAACCGCGTCCAGCTGCTGCAGGACGGCCCGGCCACCTACGCCGCGATGTTCGCAGCGATCAATGCCGCCCGCGACCACATCAACATGGAGACGTACATCCTCGAAAACGACGATGTCGGCAAGCGCTTTGCGGCCACGCTGATCGCCAAGCAGCGCGCGGGCGTGCAGGTGAACCTGATCCATGACGGCGTCGGAACGCTGAACACGCCGAAAGAGTTTTTTGGAGCGCTCGCCGACGCCGGCATCAACGTGCTCGAGTTCAACCCGATCAACCCGCTGACCGCCAAGGCCGGCTGGAACGTGAACCAGCGCGACCACCGCAAGCTGCTGGTCACCGACGGCAAGACCGCGATCATGGGCGGCATCAACATCAGCAGCGTCTACTCCGGCGGCTCGTTCAGGTCCGGACCGACGGCCGGCAGCCCCGCGAGCAAGCTGCCGTGGCGCGACACCGACCTGCAGATCGACGGCCCGGTCGTGGCCGAACTGCAAAAGCTCTTCATTGAAACCTGGGCGAAGCAACAAGGCGCGCCGCTCGCACAACGTGCATATTTTCCCGCGCTGACAAAACAGGGCGACGCGGTGGTGCACGCGATCGGCGGCTCGCCCGACGAGCCCTACAGCCTGATCTACGCCACGCTCATCTCGGCGATCGATTCCGCCGAGAAAGACGTGCTGCTGACCAACGCCTACTTCATCCCTGACCCGCAACTCGTCGCGGCGCTCAAGGGCGCGGTGGCGCGCGGCGTCGACGTGAAAATCGTGCTGCCATCGGCGTCCGATTCGGGGCTGGTCTTCAACGCCGGCCGCTCGAACTACGACGAGCTGCTGCGCGGCGGCGTCAAGATTTACGAACGCCAGAACGTGCTGTTGCACGCCAAGACCGCGCTGATCGATGGCGTGTGGGCCACGGTGGGTTCGACCAACCTCGACTGGCGCAGCTTTTTGCACAATCAAGAGGTCAACGCCGTGGTACTCGGCAATGAATTCGGGCAGCGCATGCGGGCTGCATTCGATGCCGACCTGGCCGGCTCGAAGCAGGTCACGATCGAGCAATGGGAACAGCGCTCGCCCGTGCAGCGCATCAAGGAGCAGTTCGGGCGGCTGTGGCAATACTGGCTCTGATCGATCGACCGAGGAGACAAGCTCATGAAGACTTCGTGGCAACGGGCCAACGTGCCCGCCTTGGTTTTTTCGTCCGCGTTGTTGTTCGCCGCGTTGTTCAGCTCAGGGGCGCACGCCCAAGACGCAGCCACGTTGCAAGCCAAGCACGAGAACTTGAAAGACAAGCTCGCGAACAACCCGTTCCGGCGCCCGCTGGTGCTCGAGTCGACGCAGAACTCGGGTGACCTCAAAGGCGAGGTGTACGCCATCGTCGACCAGCCATTCAGCGTTGTCGGCCCGGCCTTGCAGGGGATGGACCACTGGTGCGAGCTGTTGATCTTGCACCTCAACGTGAAGGGCTGCAACGCCGCCGGCAAGCCGCCCGCCGAGGTGCTGAGCCTGGTCGTCGGCCGCAAATTCGACCAGCCGCTCGACGATGGCTACAAGGTCGAGTTCGCCTACAGCCTGCCAGCCGCAGCGGCCGACTACATGCGCATGCAAATGGCCGCCGAGACCGGCCCGGTCGGCACGCGCAACTACCGGCTCGCATTGGAGGCGGTGCCGTTGGACGAGAAGCGCAGCTTCATCCACATGTCGTATTCGTACGGCTACGGCGCGACCGCGCGGCTGGCGATGCAGGCGTATCTCGCCACGGCAGGGCGCGAAAAGGTCGGCTTCAGCGTGACGGGCAAGGGCGAAGACGGCAAGCCGCTCTACATCGACGGTGTGCGCGGCGTGGTCGAACGCAACACGATGCGCTACTACCTCGCCATCGAAGCCTACCTGGGTTCACTCTCGGCACCGCCGAGCCAGCAGCAGGAGTTGCGACTGCGCGACTGGTTCGCGCTGACCGAGCGGCATGCGCAGCAATTGCACGAGATCGAGCGCGACGATTATCTGAAGATGAAGCGCAATGAGGTGCAGCGGCAGAAGGCCGGGGTGGCGCGGTAGAAGTTTGGGCTTCAGGCGCTGGGCGCCACTTCCCACCGAATCTCTGCAGCCAGCAGGAAGCGGACCTCCATCACCGAGCAATGCGCCGCGCCCTGACGAAGACCTCTTCGGCCTCGATGGACTGCCCGACGCCTTGATCGTATTCGGCCAATCGGCGCTCGATCTCGGGTTCCCGGGCAGCGTCCAGTTCAGAGGCAGTGGCCTCGTCCAGCAGCCCGCGCAGCGACGGAGAGCACGGGCGAATCAAAGCACCGGCACGCCCGTCTTCGACTCCAACTCTTCGCGCGTCACGCCTTCCGCCAGCTCGACCAGCTTCAGCCCCGCGGGTGTCACGTCGAGCACCGCGA
>JANLUW010000245.1:0-1598 GCA_031363645.1 Rhizobacter sp.
ATCTTCTCGGGCACGCCGTGCAGGTCTATGGCGCGCTCGAAGAAGCGCCTCGCCGCTGCGAGATCGCGATGCGCACGCAGCAGGAAGTCGATCGTGTGGCCGGCGCGATCCACCGCCCGGTACAGGTACTTCCACTCGCCGTTGATCTTGATGTACGTTTCGTCCATCCTCCAACTCGTGCCGACCGTGCGCTGGCGCCGGTTCTGTCGCATTAGGGATTTTGCTGCTCAATGAGGCGCTACCTGTAGCGTTTGATGAGGGTTGAAACGCTACAGGTAGCGTATGGGCCACCTTCAATTTCCTTATTGCGACAGAGCCCGGATAGCGGCCGATCGCCTCGGGGCCGTCTCGGAGGACCAGAGCGACAAGGTCCGGTGCCGGTCAGCGGTCGGTCGTGTGGTCCGGCAATCGACCCGTTGCGGACGGTCAGGCAGAAATCAAGCCGACCTTCCCGAGATCTGGAAATTGCGCGGCGGCCGCTGTGAACGATTGCGCTGCGACCGGCGTGGATCTTCGCCGACGACGAAGCGGCCAAGCTCAAGTCGAGCGTCGCGATGCCGACAAAAGCTTGTGCGCGGGCAGAAAAGCCACGGACCGTGAATCAGAACCTGAACCGCATCAACACTTTGGGCGGGACAAGACCAGACGCGGCCAGGGAGTGTGTCACCGGGACATGCCCCTCCGGGTTCATCTTACGGCGGCGACTCCATGACTCCAGCAAACTCCCAAGACACCTTGCCCGATCGCCAGGCGACGCCACATCCGCGTAGCCTGGGCTGGATAGGCACCACCGCGCTCGCCATGGGAGGCAGTAACCAAAGCCTCTTCATCCTGGCTGCACTTTTCGTCGGGCAGGGCGAGATCCTCGGACAGGGCAGCGCCGCCGTGCCTTTGCTGCTTGTCGGACTGCTGCTCTCCTGGGCTGCCGCGCCCGGTTGGATCGAACTGGTGCTCATGTACCCGCATCGTGTAGGAGGTATCTCGGCCACCTGCTTGGAAGCGTTTCGTCCATACAGTCCGGTACTGGCCAACCTGACCGGCGTGTGCTACTGGTGGGGCTGGGTGCCTACCTGCGGTCTGACAGCGATCCTGTCGGCGTCAGCCATTCATCAGTGGTATCTGCCGGCAGTGCCCATCACGATCCTGGCCATCGGAATCGTGGTCGCGTTCACGCTCATCAACCTTGCGGGCATCAAGTGGGTCACGCGGCTCGCCGTTCCCGTGGCAAGCGCGTCCGCGTTGCTGGCGTTCGTGTCGGGGCTGGCACCGATCGCGGCGGGCGAAGTCGACTGGCGCATGGCCACAACTTTCGAGCTGACGACCCCGTTCCCCGGCTGGTTCGGCCAGCTGACCAGCTTGATGGCAGGGCTCTACCTCATCGGGTTCGCCGCGCCGGCCTTTGAGGCTGCGGCCTGCCATGTCGGCGAGACCGTCGATCCCGCCAAAGCGGTGCCGCGCGCCATGTTGGCCAGCGGCTTGCTGGCCGGCGTGTTCTTCGTCCTCCTTCCAGTGGTATGGCTGGGGAGCGTGGGATCCGAACCTCTTGGCAAGTCCATGGCCCTGGTCCTCGGCCCCACCTTCGCCCCGTTGTTCGGCTA
>JANLUW010000258.1:0-12245 GCA_031363645.1 Rhizobacter sp.
AACACGCGACAAGGATGCGCTGTCGCAAGAGGGTGTTCAAAAAGTGCTCGACGACCTTGCGGCGATGGGCTTCGAGTACATCGTTTGCGACTCGCCGGCCGGCATCGAAACCGGCGCGCTGATGGCGATGCATTTCGCCGACGAAGCGCTGGTCGTCACAAACCCCGAGGTCTCCTCGGTGCGCGACTCCGACCGCATCCTCGGCATGCTGTCGTCGAAGACGAAACGCGCGATCGATGGCAAGGAGCCGATCAAGGAACACCTGCTCATCACGCGCTACAACCCGAACCGGGTCGAGGGCGGGCAAATGCTGTCGCTCGGCGACATCAAAGACATTTTGCGCATCGAGCTGATCGGCGTGATCCCCGAATCCGAGACCGTGCTCGACGCCTCGAACCAGGGCGTGCCGGCCGTGCACCTGAAGGGCACCGACGTGTCGGAAGCCTACAAGGACGTGGTCGCGCGCTTCCTGGGTGAGACGCGGCCGATGCGCTTCACCGAAGCGGTCAAGCCAGGCTTCTTCAAACGCGTGTTCGGCGGGAGGTAAGGCATGTCTTTTCTCTCTTTTCTGCTCGGCGAGAAGAAGAAGACCGCCAGCGTCGCCAAGGAGCGGCTGCAGATCATCCTCGCGCACGAGCGCAGCGGCCGCGGCGCGAGCCGCCCCGACTACTTGCCAGCGCTGCAGAAGGAGCTGATGGCGGTGATCTCGAAGTACGTGTCGATCCGGCCCGAGGACATCAAGGTGCACCTGGAGCGCCAGGACAACCTCGAGGTGCTCGAGGTCAAGATCGAACTGCCCGAGACGCTGCGCTGACGTTGAATGTCGACATCGCGATCTGTTTCGATCGACATCCGCTCTACGCGCCGCCCTGGGCCTTGCGCAAAAGTTCGACCCCGCGCGCGGCCTTGACGCGACCGCGTTCGGCCCGTACCTGGAACCGCGCCTCGGCATCGAACTCTGCCAGCAGCAGCGTCGCCATCTCGTCGATCAAGCGATTTACGCTGGTGCCTCGGCGCTTCGCGAGCGCCTTCATGCGCTCGTACTTGTCGTCTGGCAGCCGAGTGGTCAATGCGCTCATGGGGGCAGTACCTTTGCCAGCAGTTGGGTGGGCGTCACGATGGCGAGCCCGGGAAATCGCAGCTTCATCGGTCTCAGGTCACGGATGTTGAGCGTCACGATATGGCTTGCGCCGCCCGCGACGGCAAGCTCGACCAAGTGGTGGTCGCCCTCGTCACGCAAGTTGGGGCGCCAGCCGAAGTAGATGCGCGTCCATCGGCAGGTGGACAAAAAGATGTCGAGCAACTCGCTGCGCTCCGCAGCGTTCAGCCGACTTTTTGCGAATAACGCCGAGCGCCCGAGAACATCTTCGTATTCGGCAAGCAGCGCGGCGGCCATCAAGGGCTGAAGGTGCCGGGTCAAACAGGCCTCGACCACGCGACTCGAAGCGCATGTACCCAAGCAGGCGCCCATAAAGATGTTGGCATCGATCACGACCATGGCTCGCCAGACGGTAGCAACAATGCCACCGCATGGAACGCTCGCCCGCCCGGGAAACAGCTCACGGGATGCAAGCCCGCAGGCCTCGACTGGCGCGCGTCTTGCACGAGAATGAAGCGACCCCGGGCGCAGCGGCTCGGTCACCAGAACAGGACGAGCACCGTGGCCAAAATCCCTCCCGGCGTGGGCCCGCAGTTTCCGCAGGTCGTCGTGCTGTTCGGTGCGACCGGCGACTTGGCGCGGCGCAAGTTGCTGCCGGGGCTGTTCCACCTCGCGAGCGTGGGATTCATCCCGGGCTGCCGGATCATCGGCGTCTCGCTCGATGAGTTCGGTGTCGACGAATTCCGCGCGGCGGCGCGCAGCGCGCTCGATGAATTCTCGAGCCGCAAGATCACCGATGCCGCTTGGGCGACCTTTGCCGCGAGCCTCGACTACGTGCCGCTCTCGGCCGGCCCGGCCGCACTCCGCGCCGCAGTCGAAGCCGCCGAAGCTGCGCTCATGGGCGGGCGTGGGCTTGTCGCCGAATGCCGCCGTCTGCACTACCTGAGCGTGCCGCCGAGCGGCGCGCTCGCAGCGGTGCGCATGCTTGGGGAGGCCGGCCTGGTCGAGCGCTCGCGCATCGTGATGGAAAAACCGTTCGGCACCGACAAGGCGAGCGCGGTCTCGTTGAACGCGCAACTGCACGAGGTGTTCGCCGAAGCGCAGATTTTCCGCATCGATCACTTTCTGGGCAAGGAGCCGGCACAAAACATCCTCGCGTTCCGATTCGCGAACGGCCTGTTCGAGCCGATCTGGAACCGCAACTTCATCGACCACGTGCAGATCGATGTGCCCGAAACGCTTGGCCTCGGCAAACGCTCGGCCTTCTACGAGCAAACCGGCGCCTACCGCGACATGGTGGTCACGCACCTGTTTCAGATCCTCGGCTTCATGGCGATGGAGCCGCCGACTTCGCTCGAGCCCGCGCCGATCAGCGAGGAAAAGAACAAGGTGTTTCGCAGCATGCTGCCGATCCAGCCGCACGACGTGGTGCGCGGCCAGTACACCGGTTACCGCGCCGAAGACGGCGTCGACCCCGAATCGGAGACCGAGACCTTCATCGCGCTGAAGTGTTTCATCGATAACTGGCGTTGGGCCGGGGTGCCGTTTTTTCTGCGCACCGGCAAACGCCTGGCTGAGGGCCAACGCATCATCTCAATCGCGTTTCGAGAGCCACCGAAAAGCATGTTCCCGGCAGGCTCGGGCGTCGGCGCGCAGGGGCCGGATCACCTGACGTTCGACTTGGCCGATGCGTCGAAAATGTCGCTTTCGTTCTACGGCAAGCGCCCCCGGCCCGGGTATGAGGCTCGACAAACTGAGCCTGCAGTTCGCAATGCACGACACCGGCCTGATCGGCGACGTGCTCGAAGCCTACGAACGGTTGATCCTCGATGCGATGCGCGGCGACCGCACGCTCTTCACCACGGCCGAGGGCATCGAGCAGTTGTGGGAAGTTTCGACACCGCTGCTGGAGGCGCCGCCGCCGGTGCGGCTGTACCCGCCGGGCTCGTGGGGACCGAAGTCGGTGCACCAGCTGATCGCGCCGCACGCTTGGCGGTTGCCGTTCGAGCGCGCGTGGCGCGACCCGAACAAGGCGGGTGGCTGACGGGTCGCAAGCACCCTTACCCCATCCCTCTCCAAAGGGAGTGGGAGGAAGAGGGAGTCAAGTTACAACGCAGCCGTGATCTCGTACGAGCGCAGCCGCGCGGCGTGGTCGAAAATTTGCGAGGCGATCATCAGCTCGTCGGCGCCGGTGCGCTCGATGAAGGCGAGCAGCTCGCGGCGCACGGTCTCGCGCGAGCCGATCGCGGCGCACGAGAGCACCGAGTCGAGCAGCGCGCTTTCTTGCGGACCGAGACTTTCGCGGTAGCCGGCCTTCGGTGGCTGCAGCTGCCCCGGTCGGCCGCTGCGCAAGGCAACGAAAGCCTGCTGCATCGACGTGGCGCAGAACTGCGCTTCTTCATCGGTGTCGGCCGCGAAGACGTTGAAGCCGAGCATCACGTGCGGCTCGGCGAGTCGCGCCGACGGCTTGAACTGCTGCCGGTACAGCGCCACAGCCTGCATCATCTGCGCCGGTGCAAAGTGCGACGCGAACGCATACGGCAACCCGAGTGCGGCCGCGAGCTGCGCGCCGTAGAGGCTGGAGCCGAGGATCCACAGCGGCACGTCGAGCCCGCGCCCCGGCACCGCGCGCACCGGCAGGCGCGGCTCGGCCGAGAAGTAGTCGGCGAGTTCGAGCACGTCTTGCGGGAACGCGTCGGCGTCGGATGCGAGGTTGCGGCGCAGCGCGCGCGCCGTGATCTGGTCGGAGCCCGGCGCGCGGCCGAGGCCCAGATCGATGCGGCCCGGGTACAGCGATTCGAGCGTGCCGAACTGCTCGGCGATGACCAGCGGCGAGTGGTTCGGCAGCATGACGCCGCCCGCGCCGACGCGGATCGTCTTCGTGCCGCCGGCGACGTAGCCGATCAGCACGGCCGTCGCCGCGCTAGCGACGCCCGGCATGCCGTGGTGCTCGGCGAGCCAGTAGCGCTTGTAGCCCCAGGCCTCGGCGTGCTGCGCCAGATCGAGTGTGTTGCAGAACGATTGCGCGGCGTCGTTGCCCTGCGTGATCGGCGACAAGTCGAGGACCGAGAAAGGAGTGTTCATGAAATGCATGTAAGGGCGAAGGCCGTACGCGCAAGCAGCCTGCGCGAACTCACACGGTGTCGGCCCCCGGTGGCCCGGCGTGAGCGGGCGATGCCACGGGCGGCGCGTTGCGGTGGGTGAGCCGGCGCGTCCACAGCACCACGTCGTCGACAAAGGTGAACAGCACCGGAATCACCAGCAGGCTCAGGAAAGTGCTGGTGATCAGCCCGCCGATCACGACGATCGCCATCGGCGCGCGAAAGCTCGGGTCGGTGCCGAGACCGAAGGCGATCGGCAACATGCCGGCGCCCATCGCGATGGTGGTCATCACGATCGGGCGGGCGCGCTTGTGGCACGCGTCGAGCAAGGCCTCCAGGCGGTCCATGCCCAGGTCGCGGCGCGCCATGATCGCGTACTCGATCAGCAGGATCGAGTTCTTGGTCGCGATGCCCATCAGCATGATCAGCCCGATCATCGACGGCATCGACAGCGCCGTGTGCGTGATGAACAGCGCGAGGAACGCGCCCGGGATCGACAGCACGAGTGCCGAAAGAATTGTCACCGGCTGCACGAAGTCGTGGAACAGCAGCACCAGCACGACGTAGATGCACAGCACGCCGGTCAGCATCGCCAGGCCGAAGCTCGAGAACAGCTCGCCCATCGCCTCGGCGTCGCCCACGGTCGCCTGCGAAATGCCCGGCGGCAGGTTCTTGATGCTCGGTAACGCCAGCACGTTTTTCTCGACCGCCCCGAGCGGCTGGCCGTTGAGCTCGATCTCGAAGTTGATGTTGCGCTGGCGGTCGTAACGGTCGATCTGCGCCGGGCCGCTCTCGATCGTGAGCGTGGCGACGTTGCCCAGCATCACCGGCCCGCGCGAGCCGGGCACGGCCAAGCGCGAGAGCAGGTCGAGGTCGGTGCGGGCGTCGGCGGCGAGCTTCACGACGATCGGCACCTGGCGCTGCGAGAGGTTGAGCTTGGCGAGCGCCTGGTCATAGTCACCCGCGGTCGCGATGCGCAGCGTGTCGGCGATCGCGGCCGAGGTGACGCCCAGGTCGGCGGCGCGGGCCGAATCGGGCCGCACGATCAGCTCGGGCCGCACCAGGCTGCTGGTCGAAACGACGTTGCCGATGCCGGGAATCGTGCGCAGCTCGCGCTCGACGTGGCGCGCGTGCGCGCCGAGCGCGTCGCCGTCCTCGCCGGCCAGCACCAGCACGTACTTCTCGCTCGAACCGCCGAGCCCGACCTTGATGCGCGCGCCGGGGATCACCGCGAGCGCCTCGCGCAGCCGCTCCTCGATCACCTGCTTCTTCACGCCGTGGCGCTCGCCGCGCGGCGTCATGTTGATCGTCAACGTGGCCTTGCGCACCTCGGGTGCGCCGCCGGGTGCGAACGGATCGCCACCGGTCGCACCGCCGCCGATCGCGGTGTAGATCAGCTTCACGTCGGTGTTCTTCTGCACGATCTCGCGCGCGGCTTCGGCCGCGGCGAAGGTCTGCGCGAAGGTGGCGCCCGGCGGCAGCGAGATCGAGACCTGGGTCTGCGACAAGTCGTCGGCCGGGATGAAGCCGGTGGGCAAAAACGGCACGAGTGCGAACGAGCCGACGAGGAACACGGTCGCCGCGATCATCGTCAGCACGCGGTGCTTCAGCGCGGCCTTGACCCAGCTCATGTAGACCCCGATCCAGCGACCCTCTTTGTGCTCTTTCTTCGGCACTTTCAAGATGTAGGCCGACATCATCGGCGTCAGCATGCGTGCGACCACGAGCGAGATGAAGACCGCGATCGCGGCCGTCCAGCCGAACTGCACGAAAAACTTGCCCGGCACGCCGCTCATGAACGCAGTTGGCAAGAACACCGCGATCAGCGTGAAGGTGGTCGCGATCACCGCGAGGCCGATCTCGTCGGCGGCCTCCATCGCCGCCACGAACGGCGACTTGCCCATGCGCAGGTGCCGCATGATGTTTTCGATCTCGACGATCGCGTCGTCGACCAGGATGCCGACGACGAGCGACAGCGACAGCAGCGTCACGCCGTTGAGCGTGAAGCCGAACAGGTACATCACGCCGAACGCCGGGATGATCGACAGCGGCAGCGCCGTCGCCGAGACCAGCGTGGCGCGCCAGTCGCGCAGGAACAGCCACACGACCAGCACCGCGAGCGCGGCGCCCTCGAACAGCAGCACCATCGAACCCTCGTAGTTCTCCTGCACCGGATCGACGAAGTTGAAGGCCTCGGTGATGGTGATCCCGGGGTGCGCCACCTTGAGTGCTTCGAGCTGCTTGCGCACGCCGGCCGCGACATCGGTCTCGCCCGCGCCGCGGGTGCGCACGATCTCGAATCCGACCACCGGCTTGCCATTCAGCAGCGCAGCCGAGCGCTGCTCGGCGGTGGTGTCGGAAACGTTCGCGACCTGGTCGAGCCGAATGCGCCGGCCGTCGGTCAGCGTGATTTCCGTGCGAGCGAGCTCGTCGGCCGACTTCACGGTCGCGATCGTGCGCACCGACTGCTCGGCGCCGCCCACGTCGGTGCGGCCACCCGAGGCCTCCTGCTGCGTCATGCGCAATTGACGCGAGATGTCGGCGGCGGTCGCGTTCAGCGCCTGCAGCCGGGCCGGGTCGAGCTCGACCCGCACTTCGCGTGTGGCGCCGCCCACGCGCGCGACCGAGCCGACGCCGCGCACGCTGAGCAGTTGCTTGGTGACGGTGTTGTCGACGAACCAGCTCAATGCCTCGTCGTCCATGCGGGTCGAGGCGATGGTGTACGTGAGGATCGGCGCGCCCGCCAGTTCCATCTTCGTGACGACCGGGTCGCGCAGGTCGCCCGGCAGATCGGAGCGCACGCGCGCCACGGCGGCACGCACGTCGTCGACAGCTTCCTGGGTCGGCTTCTCGAGGCGAAACTCGGTCGTGACGATCGCGGTGCCGTCCTGCACGGTCGTGTAGATGTGCTTGACCCCCTGCAAGGTCGCAATCGAGTTTTCGAGTTTGCGCGCGACCTCGGTCTCGAGCTGCGAGGGCGATGCGCCGGGCAGCGATGCGGTCACCGTGACGGTGGGCAGGTCGATGTCGGGAAAGTTCTGGATCTTCATCGCCTTGAAGGCCATCAGGCCCATCAGGCTGAGCATGATGAAGAGCAGCACGCCCGGAATCGGGTTGCGGATGGACCAGGCCGAGACATTCATCGCGCGCTCCTCACTTCACGACCACGGCCGGCTTGGCCGGCGCGGCATCGGCGACCACGCGCACGGTATCGCCGTCGCCGAGGAAGCTGCCGCCAGAGGCGACCACGCGTGCCGCGGCGTCGATGCCGCCGGTGATCTCGATGCGGTCACCGACGCGGCGGCCAACGCCGACCTTCACTTGCGCCAGCTTCGAGTCGGCGCCCACGCGCAGCACGTAGCTGAAACCGTCGCGAAGCATTACTGCGCTTTGCGGCAGCGTCAGCCCCGAGCCGCTGCCGACCTCGAACTCGCCGCGCGCGAACATGCCCGCGCGTGCGGCCGAGCCGCTCGTTCCATTGACGGACGGCAGGTCGACGTAGACCAGGCCGTTGCGCGTTTGCGGGTCGACGGTCGGCGCGACCATCCGCACCGTGCCCTTGATCGCCGACCCGCTGCCGGCCGTGACCAGCACAGCAACGCCGGGCTTGAGCGAAGCCATGTCGTTGGCGGCGACTTCGGCGCGCCATTCGAGCCGGCCTTGCCGGATCATGCGGAACAACTCCTGACCGGCCGGCAGCACCGCGCCGACGGTCGCGCTGCGCGCCGAGATGACGCCGAAGTCGGGCGCGAGCACCTGGGTTTGCTTCAGGCGCAACTGCTGCATCTGCGCCATCGCGCGCTGTGCGTCGACGCGGGCTTTCGCGGTGCGCTCGGCGGTGAGGTACTGGTTGATCGCGGCCTCGCTCAGCGCACCGGTGGCCTGCAGGCCGCGGGCGCGCTGCGCGTTGGCCGCGGCTTCGGCGAGGGTGGCCTCGGCCTCGGCGACCGCAGCGCGGGTCTGCGCCACGTCGGCATTCATCGTGTCGGGCGCGAAGGTCGCGAGCACCTGGCCGCGCTTGACGACATCGCCGACGTTGACGCGAACCTCGGCCAGCCGCAGCCCGTTGGCCTCGGTGCCGACGCTGGCCTCCTGCCACGCCGCGATGCTGCCGTTGGCGGTGACGCGCACCGGCAGCGCGGAGGTTTGCGGCTGCGTCACGTTGACGGTCAACGCCGGCTTGGCCGCAGACGCTGCGGCCTTGTCGTCGGCCGCGCGAACGCTCAACGTGAGGGCAGCGGCCAGCATCAGGCCGACCGATGCAATGGCGGTGAGTTTCATGTTCATCATTGGGCAGCGACAGAGGTTTGGGGGGTCGTCCAGCCGCCACTGCGTTTGGAGTCGGCGTCGGACCAGCCGCCACCGAGGGCGCGGTACAGCGTGATCCAAGCGGTGGCGCGCTCGCGTTTCAGATCGGTCGATGCGATCTCGGCTTGCAACGCGGAGCGGCGCGCGTCTTCGAGCTCGAACAGGCTCGCGAGACCGCCCTTGAAACGCGCCTCGGTGGCGCGGAACGAGGCAGCGAAACCCTCGGTCGCGACCTGTGCATCGGTGCCGCGATCGGCCGTGCTCTGCAGCGCGACCAAGGCTTCTTCGACCTCGCGCACCGCGCTGCGCAGCTTGCCGCGATAGATCGCACCGGCCTCGTCGTAGCGCGCCTGCGCGGCGACCACGTCGGCGCGGCGGGTGCCGCCATCGAACAGCGGCAACGAAACCGTGACGGGGCCGATCGACCACAAAGTGCCGCTCTGGTTGCCGAACGCCGACGACTCGAAACGCGAGGAATTGATGCTGCCGTTGAGCGCGATGCGTGGCAGCCGCGCGGCCTGCGCCTGAGAGACCTCGGCGCTCGCGGCGACCAGCTCGCGTTCGGCATTCAACAGATCGGGGCGCTGCGCCAGCGCTTGCGCCGGCGCGCTCGCCATCGCGATCGACGCCGGTTGCGGCAGGCGAGCCACGCCGGCAGCGAGTTGTGTGCGCAGCGCGGGCTCGCCGATGCCGGTGAGCGCGACCAGCCCCTTGACCGACACATCGCACTGCGCCCGGCGCTGCGTCAGCAGGCTGTTGCCCTGCGCGGCGCTGGCACGCGCAAGCGCAGCGTTCGCGGGCGACTCAAAGCCGGCCTGCGTGCTCAGGCCGGTCAGGCGCGCGGTCTCGTTGCGAGAGTTGCTGTCAATCTGCGTCTGCACGACCTGCGCCTCGCAGGCGCGCAGGTTGGTGTAGGCGGTCGCGACTTCGGCCGCAACCGACACACGCGCGTCGTGCCAACCGGCCTGCGCGCCGTCGAGCCGCGCTTGCGCCGCATCGCGCGCGGCGCCGCGGCCACCGAACAGGTCGATCTCCCACGCCGCTTGCAACCCAACGCTGGCGTTGTTGCCGAGGCCACTCGAAAAATCCTGCTTGCCGCGTGCGGCGCTGGCGTTCGCATCGAGCAAGGGCAGCAGCGCCGCGCCACTGGCAACGCGGATCGCGCGCGACTGTTCGATGCGCGACGCGGCTGACGCGATCGTCGGGCTCGCGGCCTGCGCGGCATCGATCAGCTGCACCAGCACCGGATCGTCGAACTGCTGCCACCAGGTGGAGAGCGCGGTGAGCTCGCCGCGGTGCGGCAGCGGCGCATTCCATTGCGCGGGTGAATCGGCCGCAGCGGTCGCCGATGCCGGCAAGGCCGTGGGCCCGCTGGTGCAAGCCGCCAGGCCGGCGAGGACGGTGGCGGCCGACGCGGCACGCAACAGGTTCAACCTGTGTTTCATCACGAGTCACTTTCGTTGTCGCACGCGGATGGGGTGCTCGCCGACGCGTGCCGACGCCGCCCGTGCAGGTCGCACGGCAGGCGCCGCATGCGGCAAGGCCCGCAATATAGCAATGAGACGACGAACCACCGGCGCCGCGATCGACACGGCCGCGAGGGCAAGCGCGGGTGACGCAGCCCGCCCTCGGGCTCACCAGGCAAGCGACTGCTGCGGGTCGGGCTGGCGCGAGCCGGCGGGCCCGAAGTTCGCCACGGTCGCCGCGTGCGCAACGTAGCCACGTGTCGCGAGGTTCCAGCCATCGGTTGCGCCGGCATCGGTCAAAGGCACCATCACCGCAGTTGTCAGCTTGCGGAAGGCCGCGCGCTCGAGCAGCGATTCGCATTGCGCGGCGCTGAGCTGGCGTGCGAAGCGGCTCCAGCGCTGTTGCACGAGCGACGCGCGCCACGCGTCTTCGATCGCCCAACGCGCGTGACTCGCATCGGAGCAACGGCCGGCCTCGATGACCCGTGGCAGCAAGCTCATGAAAAAACTCTTGAAATCGCGGCGCAGCGCCTTGCCGGGCAGCAGATCTTCGAATCGGCTGATGCGGTGGCTCCACCCTGGCTCGAGCAACTGCTTGCTGACAAAAGCCTGCAGCGCCTGCACCGGGTTGAACAGCCGCAGCCGATTCGGCGGCAGCACGCGCAGCGGCAGTGCGCAAGCCTCCTCGTGCGCCAGCGGCTCGACGAAGCTGCAGAGCGTGGCCACACGCGACCACTGCTCGCCGCTCAACCCGCCGAGCCCGGGGAGCTGCTCGGCTTCGATCTGCTGCACGAAGCGCTGCGCATCGCGAAAGCCGAACGCGGCTTTCGCATGGTTCGCCTTCGTGCTCATCACCGCGAGGTTGCCGGCGGCGTAGCCGGCGTCGTTGCGCACGCGGTCGACCGATGCGTCGGTGCCTTCGAGCGTGGCGCTCGACAGTGCGGCCCGGGTGATCGGGCAGTGGCTCGCGTCGATTTGCTGCAGGTAGTTCGGCGTCACCTGCACCAGCTCGACGCTGCGCCCACGCAGCCAGGCGTGCAGGCGCAACTGCAGCCACTTGCGCACGTGGCGCGTGGCAGCCAGCGTGCGCGTGCCGAACGCGGCCTGCCCGGCGAGCAGGCCGTTTCGCAGCGGGGAATTCTCCTGTGCGTAGGGGGCGGGCAGGCCGACGCGGTAGTGGGCGTAGTCCCAGCCGAGCTCGAAGCCGACGTGCTCGTGTGCCGTCAGGCCATCGGTGTCGCTGGCTTGTCGACGAGAGACGCCGGTTTGCAGATCGATCGAATTCGCAGTCGTTGTCGTGGTCGTGGTCATGGCAAAAACTCCAGAACATTCGCCACGAACCGTTCGCAGCGATGGAGCGAGTGTTTCGCCCAGGTAGCTCAGTGCGTGAGCCACCAAACAAAGGTTTGCTCAGGGTATGCTTTGTCTCACTGGCTCACCCCATGAGCCACCGACCTGCTGGAGAACGACGCCATGGACCGCACCGAGCGCTTTTATAAGATCGAACTGCTGCTCAAAAGCCGCGGCTGCGTCAGCTTCGCGGCGCTGCAGGGTGAGCTCGATGTGTCGCCCGCCACGCTCAAGCGCGACTTGCAATACCTGCGCGACCGCCTGAGCGCACCGATCGTCTACGACGCCTTCGCCAACGGCTACCGCTTCACCGAGGCCCGGGCCGGGGCGCCGAATGCAACGCACCACGAGCTGCCCGGCCTGTGGTTCAGCGAGAACGAGATTCACGCGCTGCTGACGATGCACCAGCTGCTCGCCGGCCTCGACGACGATGGCGTGCTCGCGCGACATCTGCAGCCGCTGATGCAAAAACTGCAAGGCATGCTCGGCACCGATGCGAGCACCGCGCGCGAGCTGATGCGCCGCGTGAAGGTGATCGGCACGGCGCGGCGGCGTGTACCGAGCAAGTACTTCGAGCTGCTCGGCAGCGCGCTGCTGCAACGGCGGCGCTTGAGGCTGCGCTACTTCAAGCGCAGCGACCGCAGCACCAGCGAGCGCGAGGTCTCGCCGCAGCGGCTCGTGAACTACCGCAACACCTGGTACCTCGACGCGTGGTGCCACGCCAGCGCCGGCCTGCGCCGCTTCGCACTCGATGCGGTGCGCGAGGCCACGCTGCTCGACGCGAAGGCCAAGCACGTCGCGCTGCGCGACCTCGAGGCCGCGCTCGACGCCGGCTACGGCATCTACGGCGGCGGTGGCGACAAACTCAAGTGGGCGACGCTGGTGTTCAGCGCCGACGCCGCGCAATGGGTCGCGAACGAG
>JANLUW010000277.1:0-16302 GCA_031363645.1 Rhizobacter sp.
CCGAGAAGATCACCACGGTGCAACTTGCGATCGATTACGCCGTGAAGCACCAAAAGGCTGCGTAAGCAGTTCTGACCGCACGCAACCGAAGCACCAGGAAGTCAATGACCAGACGTGTTGTTGTGACCGGCCTGGGCCTCATCAGCCCCGTGGGCAACACGGTCGAAGAGGGCTGGGCCAACATCGTCGCCGGGCGCTCCGGCATCGCCAACATCACCAAGTTCGACGCGTCGAACTTCGCGTGCAAGTTCGCAGGCGAGGTGAAGGGCTTCGAGGTCGAGGCGTACTTCCCCGCCAAAGACGCCCGGCACATGGATGCCTTCATCCACTACGGCTTGGCCGCCTCGATTCAGGCCGTGAAAGATTCGGGCCTGCCGACCGGCGATGACCTGACCGAAGAGCAGGCCGAGCGCATCGGCGTGCTGGTGGGTTCGGGCATCGGCGGCTTGCCGCTGATCGAAGCCACGCATGGTGAGCTCGAAGCCAAGGGCCCGCGGCGCATCACGCCGTTCTTCGTGCCGGCCTCGATCATCAACATGATCTCGGGTCATGTTTCGATCCGCTACGGCTTCAAGGGCCCGAACCTCGCGATCGTCACCGCCTGCACCACGGGGCTGCACAGCATCGGCATGGCGGCGCGTCTGATCGAACACGGTGACGCCGACGCGATGGTCGCCGGTGGTTCCGAATCGACCGTCTCACCGCTCGGCGTGGGTGGTTTCACGGCCGCACGCGCGCTCTCGACCCGCAACGAGAGCCCCGACACCGCCTCGCGCCCGTGGGACAAAGACCGCGACGGTTTCGTGCTCGGTGAAGGCGCCGGCGTGGTTGTGCTCGAAGAGTACGAGCACGCCAAAGCGCGCGGCGCCAAGATTTACGCCGAAGTCGTCGGCTTCGGCATGGGCGCCGATGCGTTCCACATGACTGCACCCGATGTAGACGGCCCGAAGCGCTCGATGAAAGGCGCGCTGCGCAGCGCCGGCATCAACGCCGATCAAGTGCAGTACCTGAACGCGCACGGCACCTCGACCCCGCTCGGCGACATGAACGAGACCAACGCGATCAAGCTCGCGTTCGGCGCGCACGCGAAGGGCAAGCTGGTGGTGAGCTCCACCAAGTCGATGACCGGCCACCTGCTCGGTGGCGCTGGTGGCATCGAATCGGTATTCACGGTGCTGGCGTTGAAGCACCAGATCGCGCCGCCGACGATCAACATCTTCAACCAAGACCCCGAGTGCGATCTCGACTTCTGCGCCAACACCGCGCGCGAGATGAAGATCGAATACGCGATGAAGAACAACTTCGGTTTCGGCGGCACCAACGGCACGTTGGTTTTCAAGCGCGTTTGACGCCGCGCTCGCGCTCGCCCCGACACCACCGCGCCGATGCGCGCAGCCCCGGCATGCCAGATTTTCCTGCGGCGCTTCGGCGTGTGGCGCAGCGCGGTGCTCGCACTCGCCGCGCTCGGCGTGGCGGGGACCGCAGCGTGGCTGATCACGCGCGAAGCTGCGTTGCTGTCACCAGGCTCGATCGCTGCGGTCTGCGCCACGGGGCTGATCGCAGCGGCCGGCGCATCGTTGACGAAAATGACTGCCGTCGATCTGCGCTGGGACGGTCTGATGTGGCATCTCGGGCCGCCTGCGGGCGAGCCGATCGCCGGCCACGTGGGCGTTGCGATCGACCTCGGCGCGTGGATGCTGTTGCGCTTCGCGCCCGCATCGCCGCAGGCGCGGCCGCGCCTCACGTGGTTGCCGGTTCAGCGACACGGCCTGGAGCTACAGTGGCATGCGTTGCGCTGCGCGGTCTACTCGCCTCGCCCCGCGCCAGCGCAAGACACGCCGGGAGATTTTTGACATGACCGGCATGGTCAACCCCGATGCCGATGCGCCGCTGATCGAGCGTGTGAAGGCCGGCGATGTGAAAGCCTTCGAGATGCTGGTCGTCAAGTACCAGCGCCGCATCGAGCGCCTGATCGGCCGCATGGTGCGCGACGTCGATCTCGTGCCCGACATCGCGCAAGAAACCTTCCTCCGCGCCTACCGCGCAATCCCGCAGTTTCGTGGTGAAAGTGCGTTCTACACCTGGCTCTACCGGATCGCGGTGAACACGGCCAAAAAAGCGTTGATGGAGCTCAAGCGCGATCCGTTGGTAACAGAATCGGCCCGTGCTTCGCGAGATGAAGACGACGACAGCGGTTCACGCGTCGAGAACGAACTCACCGACGGCGAAACCCCCGATTCGATTTTGGCGAGCAAGCAAATTGCGGCGGCAGTGAACTTGTGCGTGCAAGCGTTGTCCGACGACCTCCGCCAGGCGATCACGCTGCGCGAGATCGAAGGTCTGAGCTACGAAGAGATCGCCGAGCTGATGAATTGCCCGATCGGCACGGTGCGCTCGCGGATTTTCCGCGCGCGAGAGGCGATCGCGCTGAAATTGCGCCCGTTGCTTGACACGCGCGAAGGCGAGCGTTGGTGATGAATGATGGAGAAGCCATGTTGGATGATTTCGAAGCGAATGCAGCGGCCCGCGAGCGCCTGTCGACCCTGGTCGACGGCGAACTCAAAGGTGCTGCGGTCACGCAGGCCTGCGCTCACTGGCGCGCGAGCGCCGAGTCGCGTGCCACTTGGCACGCCTTCCAGCTGATCGGTGACGTGCTGCGCTCCGATGACCTTGCAAGCGACCCAGCGCACGACGCTCGCTTTCTCGACGCATTGCGCGCGAGGCTGGCGAACGAGCCGGTGGTGCTGGCGCCCAAGCCGCTCGAATCGCCGTCGATCGTCGATTCGCCCGCGGCGGCGGCACGGGTTGCGCCGGTTGGCGGCGCGCGCCGTTGGCGCTGGACCGTGTCAGGCGCGGTGGCCGCGGGGTTCGTCGCCGTGACCGGTGTGCTCACGCTGACCCGGCCGGTGCTGCCCGAGCGCGCTGACGGAACGCGCGTGGCGCAGGCGGCCGCGCCTGCATCGGTGACGGCGTTGGCCGGCACCGCAACGCTGGTCGCCAGCAGCGCGGCGCCTGCGCCCGAGCCGCAGGGTGTCGTGGCGACGGGGCAGGTGATTCGCGATGCGCGCCTCGACCGCTACCTCGCCGCGCACAAGCAGTTCGCCGGCAGCTCCGCGTTGGGTGTGCCGTCGGCCTACCTGCGCAACGCGACCATCGAAGTCGCAGGGCGCTGACCCGACGTGCTGTCGCGCCCTGCTGCTTTCGTGCTGTTCAGGCCCCGATTCGCGTGGGCGCTGGTCGGCGCTTTTTGCGTCGTCGCTTCATCGGCTTGGGCACAGCCGAGCGCGGTCGTTGGCGGTGATACCCCAGCGAGCGACGTGCGGGCCTGGCTGCTGCGCATTCATGACGCAGCGAGCCACCGCAACTTCCAGGGCACTTTCGTGGTCAGCGGCGGTGGCGCGGTCTCCAGCGCGCGCATCGCGCACTTCCGCGAAGGCCCGAACCAGTTTGAGCGCAGTGAGGCACTCGACGGGCAAGCGCGGAATGTGTACCGCCACAACGATGTGGTCACCACGCTGTGGCCTGCGACCAAGACCGCCACGGTCGAGCAGCGCGATTCGGTCGTGCAGTTCCCGGCGTTGCTGCAGGCCAGTGACGACCGCATCGCCGAGTTCTACGACGTGCGCCAGCGAGGCGCCGATCGCGTGGCCGGCCGTGATGTAAACGTGCTTTTGGTCAAGCCACGCGACAGCTTTCGGTACGGCTACCGGCTTTGGGCGGATCAGGCTTCGGGCTTGCTGTTGCGCGCCGATGTGATCGGGGAGCGCAATGAGGTGCTCGAGTCATCGGCGTTCTCCGACGTGACGATCAACGTGAAACCGCAGCCCGAGTCGGTGCTGCAGCCGATGCGGCGGCTCGACGGTTACCGCGTGCTGCGCCCGGTGCTGACGCCCACACGCCTTGACACCGAAGGCTGGGCGATGCGCCAGGTGGCGCCGGGGTTTCGGCAAGTGAGTTGCGTGAAGCGGCCGTTGGATGGTTCCGCCGAAGGGCGGGTCAGCGATGCCGTGATCCGGTCGCAGGTGCTGCAAACGATCTTCTCCGACGGCCTGACCTACGTGTCGGTGTTCATCGAGCCGTTCGATCCGCAGCGGCACACCCGGCCGCTGCTCGCGTCGGTCGGTCCGACGCAAACCCTTATGCAACAGCAGGGCGAGTGGTGGGTGACTGTCGTCGGCGACGTGCCACCTGCGACACTCCGATTGTTCGCCAAGGGTCTGGAGCGCAGCAGGAAGTAGCTTGCCCGCCGGCACCGCCCGCGACCGCATCCGTTCGATCCGTGCAACCGCAACGCCTGGGGAGGCGATCTTGATCCAAGCATCACTGCAAACTATTCATGCCGACGTGCGCCGCCGCGTCTGGCTCGGCGCGCTGTCGCTCGGTCTGGCCATGACAAGCGCGCTCGCCGCGACACCCGTCGGCGCGCAAGGCCTGCCCGACTTCACCGAGTTGGTCGAGAAGGTCGGACCGGCGGTGGTCGGCATCCGCACCACCGAGCGCGCGAAGGCAGCACGCGCCGGCTCGGAGACGGACGACGAAATGCTCGAGTTCTTCCGCCGCTTCGGCATCCCGATTCCGAACCAGCGGCCCAACCCGAGCCCGACGCCGAACCCGCGCACGCCGCAGCAGCCCGGGCCCAACGGCGGCGCCGACGGCGAGCCGCAGACCCGCGGTGTCGGCTCGGGCTTCATCCTCAGCGCCGACGGCTACGTGATGACAAACGCGCACGTGATCGACGGCGCCGACGAAGTCATCGTGACGTTGACCGATTCGCGCGAGTTGAAGGCCAAGGTCATCGGCACCGACAAGCGCTCCGACGTGGCGCTGGTCAAGATCGAAGCGACCGGCTTGCCGACCGTGCGCATCGGTGATGTCGCCAAGCTCAAGGTCGGCGAGTGGGTGATCGCGATCGGCTCGCCTTTCGGGCTCGAGAGCACGGTCACCGCCGGCATCGTCAGCGCGAAGTCACGCGACACGGGTGACCTGGTCAAACTGATTCAGACCGATGTGGCGATCAACCCAGGCAACTCCGGCGGCCCGTTGATCAACATGCGTGGCGAGGTGGTCGGCATCAACTCGCAGATCTACAGCCGTTCGGGTGGCTACATGGGCATCTCGTTCGCGATCCCGATCGACGAGGCCACACGCGTATCCGACAGCTTGCGTGCGAACGGCCGCGTGATCCGCGGCCGCATCGGCGTGGCGATCGGGCCGGTCACGAAAGAGGTGGCCGAATCGATCGGGCTGGGCAAGCCGATCGGTGCGCTGGTGAGCAATGTCGAAGCTGCGAGCCCGGCCGACAAGGCAGGGGTCGAAGCGGGCGACATCATCACCAAGGTCGATGGGCGCGCGGTCGAGAAATTCGGCGACCTGCCTCGCATGGTTGGCATGGCCAAGCCGGGCTCGAAGGCGGCGTTGCAAATCTTCCGGCGTGGAGCCTACCGCGACGTGAGCGTCACGGTGATCGAGTTCGAGGCCGACAAAACCGCGAGCGCGGCCGGCCGCGACGCCACCAAGCCGCCGGCCGCTGCGCCGAGCATGCTGGGGTTGACGGTCGCCGAGCTCACCGAGGCACAGCGGCGCGACTTGAAGGTCAAGGGCGGCGTGCGGGTCGAAGCGGTCGAAAGCGCGGCCGCGCGAGCGGGTGTGCGCGAGGGCGATGTGCTGCTCTCGATCGACAACACCGAGGTGGCGAGCGTCAAGCAGTTTGACGCCGCGTTGGCCAAGCTCGACAAATCGAAAACCATCACGCTGCTGGTGCGGCGCGGCGACACGGTCAACTTCCTGATCGTGCGGCCGGTGCGCTGAGCCCAGAGAACCACCGAGGCGCCGGGTCTTTCCACAAGGTGGGAGCCGGGCAGCTGTTACATCATTTGTCAGCGCCCGCCCAAAACGAGTTACCAACAGGTCCACAAGTTAGTGATCGCACACACCGACTTTCCGAGCGAGGATTGTTCCCGCCGGACGCTAGAATCGGAGATTTGTAGCCACAAAATTTGCCGATTCTCGCAACGAAAACGAAGCACTGAAACTATCCCCAAGCCATCCACAAGTATTTGTGGATAACCTGTTGATGGATTTGCATGTTGGCGCACTGCAACGACGCGAAGTCGAGCAACGGCGCGGTTTGCGGCCAGCTTCTTTTGACTACAATGAAGTACCAACATGCAGTTGCCAAACGTCCTGTTGGAAGGCGCGTCATTGATTCGACGTGCCTTTTTTTTGGTTTCAACACAGGCCTCCGGCCCTTCACATCGCTCCGCGATCAAGAGCTTCCACCGCAGCGGCAACGCCGTTGTGATCTGGCGTTGAGGCTCGCGCAAAACACATCGCAGCAAGCATGGACCACATCAGAAATTTTTCGATCATTGCCCACATCGATCACGGCAAGAGCACGCTCGCGGATCGCTTGATCCAGCGTTGCGGCGGCCTCTCCGATCGGGAGATGGAGGCGCAGGTGCTCGACTCGATGGACATCGAGCGCGAGCGTGGCATCACCATCAAGGCACAGACCGCTTCGCTCGAATACAAGGCACGCGATGGCCGCACCTACAACCTGAACCTGATCGACACGCCGGGGCACGTCGACTTCTCGTACGAAGTGAGCCGCTCGCTCTCGGCCTGCGAGGGTGCGCTGCTCGTCGTCGATGCAAGCCAGGGGGTCGAGGCGCAGACGGTGGCCAATTGCTACACGGCGCTCGACCTCGGCGTCGAGGTGATCCCGGTGTTGAACAAGATGGACCTGCCGCAGGCTGACCCGGCGCGCGCCAAGGAAGAGATCGAAGACGTGATCGGCATCGACGCTGACAATGCGATCCCGTGCAGCGCCAAGACCGGCATGGGCATCGACGACATCCTCGAGGCCGTGATAGCGCGCATGCCCGCGCCGCGCGGTGACCCCGAGGCGCCGCTGCGCGCGATGATCGTTGACTCGTGGTTCGACAACTACGTCGGTGTCGTGATGCTGGTGCGCGTGGTCGACGGCACGCTGCTCAAAGGCGAGCGCATTCGCATGATGGCGAGCGACGCGGTCTACAACGCTGACAGCCTAGGCGTGTTCACGCCGAAATCGGTCGCGCGCGATCGGCTCAACGCCGGCGAGGTCGGGTTCATCATCGCCGGCATCAAGGAACTGCAGGCCGCGAAAGTCGGCGACACGATCACGCTTGAGAAGAAGCTGCCCAACAACAAGGGCGTGGCGACTGAGGCGTTGCCCGGCTTCAAAGAGATTCAGCCGCAGGTCTTTGCGGGTCTCTACCCGACCGAGGCGAGCGAATACGACCAGCTGCGCGATGCGCTCGAAAAGCTCAAGCTCAACGACTCCTCGCTGCGCTACGAACCCGAGGTCAGCCAAGCGCTCGGCTTCGGCTTCAGGTGCGGCTTTCTCGGCCTGCTGCACATGGAGATCGTGCAGGAGCGGCTGGAGCGCGAGTTCGACCAAGACCTGATCACGACCGCGCCGTCGGTCGTCTACCAGGTCGAGCTGAACGACAAGACGGTGGTGCAGGTCGACAACCCCTCGAAGATGCCCGACCTCGGCCGCATCGCCGAGATCCGCGAGCCGATCGTCAAGGTGCACCTGTACATGCCTCAGGACTACGTCGGCCCGGTGATGACGCTGGCCAACCTCAAGCGCGGCATGCAGATCAACATGGCCTACCACGGCCGGCAGGTGATGTTGACCTACGAGATGCCGCTGGCGGAGATCGTGCTCGACTTTTTCGACAAGCTCAAAAGTGTGTCGCGCGGCTACGCCTCGATGGACTACGAGTTCAAGGAATACCGCGGCGCCGATGTCGTGAAGGTCGACATTTTGCTGAACGGCGACAAGGTCGACGCGCTCTCGATCATCGTGCACCGCAGCCAGAGCAACTACCGCAGCCGCGCGGTCGTCGCGAAGATGCGCGAGCTGATTTCGCGCCAACAATACGACGTTGCGATACAGGCCGCGATCGGGGCCAACATCATCGCGCGTGAGACAATAAAAGCGCTGCGCAAGAACGTGATCGCCAAGTGCTACGGCGGCGATATTTCTCGCAAGCGCAAGCTCCTCGAAAAACAAAAGGCCGGCAAGAAACGCATGAAGCAGATCGGCTCTGTCGAAGTGCCGCAGGAAGCTTTTCTGGCCATCCTCCAAGTGGAAGACTGATGGGCGCATTGACCGGTTTTTTGTATGGCCTGCTCGCGGTCTTTCTCGGTGGCTGGTATCTCGGCAAATGGAGTGGCAATTTTTCGCTGCTGCTGCTGATCCTGACGGTCTTCACGTTCGCCTACTGGCTCGCCGAACGCCTCTTGTTTGCGCCGCGCCGCGCCGCGGCGGTTGCGAGCCTTGAAACTCAAGACGCCGCACGCCGCGCGAAGCTCGCACAGCAAGGCATCACGAAGGTCGACGACAACGTCGCGCAGGCGCGCGAAACGCTGCTCGCTCAACCATGGTGGCTCGACTGGACCGCAGGCCTGTTCCCGGTGATCCTGGTCGTGTTCTTGCTGCGCTCGTTCTTGTTCGAGCCTTTCAAAATTCCGAGTGGCTCGATGATCCCGACCCTGCTGATCGGTGACCTGATCCTGGTCAACAAATACCACTACGGCATTCGGCTGCCGGTGATCAACAAAAAGATCATCGCCAACAACGACCCGAAGCGCGGTGACGTGATGGTTTTTCGCTACCCGAAAGACACGAGCGTCGACTACATCAAGCGCGTGGTGGGGTTGCCGGGCGACGAGATTTCGTTTCGCAACCAGCAGGTCTACGTCAACGGCGTCGCGGCGCCGATGACGCAGATGCCACCGCCTGGTTTTTACGACGAAGACCAGCGCCAGTATTCGCCCGAGTTCACCGAAAAACTCGGTGAAGTCGAGCACCACATTTTGCTGAACCCACGCAGCCAGCCGTTCTATGGCGCCGAAGACAAGATAACGTTCCCGTTTCGCGAGAACTGTCGCTACAGTGCCGAGGGGGTGACCTGCAAGGTGCCGAAGGGCCACTACTTCATGATGGGCGACAACCGCGACAACTCCCAAGATTCACGCTTCTGGGGTTTTGTCCCCGACGAAAACATCGTGGGCAGGGCATTCTGGATCTGGATGAATTTCAGCAGCCCGAAACGGTTCGGCGGATTTCATTGAATCCGATGAAATTTCCGTTCAATCGCGACCACAGGAGCATCCAAGCATGATGGTTGAGCGCCAATCGGCAAAGCGGCAACGCGGCATCACGCTCTTCGGGCTGATGTTTTGGGCCATCGTGATCGGCGCGGTTGCGCTGATCGTGATGAAGGTCTTGCCCACGATGAACGAATACTTCACGATTCAGAAGGCGGTGAACAAGATCGCGCAAGACGGCGGCACCACCGTGCCCGAAATTCGTGCCGCCTTCGAGCGCACGAAAGACATCGAGTACTCGATCCAGTCGATCACCGCGAAAGACCTCAACATCACGAAAGAGAACGACAAGGTCGTGATCAGCTTCGCCTACGACAAGGAAATCGAGTTGGTCAAACCGGTGTACCTGTTGATCAAGTACGAGGGCCGCTCGAAGTAGGCAGCCTG
This sequence comes from Rhizobacter sp., assembly GCA_031363645.1. Classification (GTDB taxonomy): domain Bacteria; phylum Pseudomonadota; class Gammaproteobacteria; order Burkholderiales; family Burkholderiaceae_C; genus LMDS01. The sequence goes on from JANLUW010000277.1 coordinate 9,550, forward strand.
CACTGACGATGGACACCCGCCTGGACGCATTGCAGCGGCGCATAAATCACCGCTTCGGTGATGCTCGCCTGCTGAGCCGCGCGCTGACGCATCGCAGCTTCGGTGCCGACCACAACGAGCGGCTCGAGTTTTTGGGCGACGCCGTACTGAGCGTCGTGATTTCGGCGCTGCTGTTCGAGCGCTTCGCTGGCTCGGACGAAGGTGACCTGACCCGTGTGCGCGCCCACTTGGTGCGCGAAGAAAGCCTGCACCGCGTCGCGTTGCTGCTCGCCTTGCCCGAGGTGTTGCACCTCGGCGAAGGCGAGGCCCGCGGCGGGGGCGCACAGCGCGCGTCGATACTGGCCGACGCCCTCGAAGCGCTGATCGGCGCGACTTTTCTAGACGGCGGCTTCGATGCCGCGCGCACGGTCGTCACCGGCCTGTTCGGCGAAATCATCGCCACGACCGACATCGCGAGTTGGTCCAAAGACGCGAAGACCGAGTTGCAGGAGTGGTTGCAGGCGCGCCGCCTCCCGGTGCCCACTTACCGCATCAGCGCCACGCGCGGCCAGGCGCATGCGCAGACCTTCGATGTCGAGTGCGTGGTGCCGGCGCTGAGCCTGGTCGAGCAAGGCACGGGCCGTTCGCGTCGCGTCGCCGAGCAAGAGGCGGCACGCCGCATGCTCGATGCGTTGAAAGTTAGCGACAAGCCCGGCGGCCCGCTGCAATCCTGAGACACCACAACCCCTCGCTCGATGCTTCCATCGATCGATTCCCCGCGGGGAGAAACACCATGACTGACGCCACCGAAGACCCATCCGCTGCGCCCGTACCGACCGCGCCGGCCGAACAACGTTGCGGCCTCGTCGCGATCGTCGGGCGGCCGAACGTTGGCAAGTCGACGCTGCTGAACGCGCTGGTCGGCCAGAAGGTCAGCATCACCTCGGCCAAGGCGCAGACCACGCGGCATCGAATCACCGGCATTCGCACGACAGGCGACACGCAGTTCGTGTTCGTCGACACGCCCGGTTTTCAAACCAAACACGCTGCGCCGCTGAACCGCACGCTGAACCGCACCGTGACCGGCGTGCTCGGCGATGTCGACGTGGTGCTGTTCGTCGTCGAGGCCGGTCGCTTCGGGCTCGACGATGCGAAGGTGCTCGCGCTGATCGACTCGGGCAAGCCGGCGTTCCTGATCGCCAACAAGCTTGACACCGTGGTGCGCCGCGCCGACCTCGCGCCCTGGCTCAAGGGCATGCAAGAGCGCCACCCGTTCGCTGAATTCGTGCCGCTCTCAGCGAAGAAAGACGCCGACGTGCAACGCCTGCTCGGCATCGTCAAACCGTACTTGCCGGTGCAGCCGTGGTTCCACGAAGAAGACGCGCTGACCGACCGCACCGACAAATTCCTCGCCAGCGAAATCATCCGCGAGAAGCTGTTTCGGCTGACCGGCGACGAACTTCCGTATACGTCAACGGTCGTCATCGACAAGTTCGAGGAAGAAGGCAACCTGCGCCGCATCGCCGCGACGATCGTCGTCGAGCGCGATTCGCACAAGGGCATCGTGATCGGCAACGGCGGCGAGCGCTTGAAGCGCATCGGCTCCGAGGCACGGCAGGAGCTTGAAAAACTGATGGACGCGAAAGTCTTCATCGAGCTGTGGGTCAAGGTGCGCTCGGGCTGGGCCGACGACGAAGCGCACCTGCGTTCCTACGGCTACGAGTGACCGCTACCAAGCCCGTTCGCACGGGCCGGGCCCCAAGACCGGCCACCTCGCTTGCGGCCTTTGTGCTGCACCGCTACGACTGGAGCGAATCAAGCTTGATCCTCGACCTGTTCACACGTGAACAGGGCCGGCTCGCGATCGCCGCGAAAGGTGCGAAGCGACCTTACTCGCAACTGCGCAGCGTGCTGCTGCCGTTCCAGCGCATCACCGTCTCGCTCGGCAAGGCCGCAGCGCACGAAGAAGGCGCGAGTGAGGTGCAAACCTTGCGCGGCGCCGAGTGGGCCGGTGGCTCGGCGATGTTGACCGGGGCCGCGCTGTTCAGCGGCTTCTACCTGAACGAGTTGCTGATGAAGCTGCTCGCGCGACACGACCCGCACGCGGCGTTGTTCGACGCGTATGCCGCGACCTTGCCGGCGCTCGCTGCCGATGAGACGCAAGCGCAGGCCGCACTCCGCGCCTTCGAGTTGACGTTGCTGCAGCAGACCGGCCTCTTGCCCGACCTGAGCCTGGTCACGCAGACCCAGCAGACCGTGCGGCCGGCTGGCCGGTACGCGCTGCTGCCTGACGCCGGCGTGACCGAAATGCTCGACGGCGAGCTCAGCGGCGAAGCCCTGATCGGCCTGCAGGCCGCCCTAGAGCATGGCAGCCTGCCGGCGCTGCAGCACGCCTGCCGATCGTGTCTCGGCGCGCTGAAGCTGCCGCTTCGCGTGCTGATCCAGCACCAGCTCGGCTCGGCCCCGCTGCGCACGCGCCAGGTCATGCTCGGCCTGCAAAGCCTGTAGATTCAAGGCCATGAACCCGCTCCTCACCACCGGCCTCGACGCGCATCGCGGCACGACCGCGCTCTCGGTCAACGTCAACAAGGTCGCGCTGCTGCGCAACACGCGCGAGCTCGGCATTCCGAGCGTGCTGCGGGCCGCCACCTCTGCGCTCGAAGCCGGCGCGCACGGCATCACCGTGCACCCGCGGCCCGACGAGCGCCACATTCGCCGGCACGATGTGTTCGAACTCGCCGCGCTGATGCAGCAGTGGCCGCATGCCGAATACAACATCGAAGGCAATCCGTTCCACAACCTGATGACCGTGGTGCGCGATCTGGTCGCGCAAGCCTTGCCCGTGCACCAGGTCACCTTCGTGCCCGACAGCGTCGAACAGTCGACCTCCGACCACGGCTGGCAGTTCCCGCACGACGCCGATCGCCTCGCGCCGCTGATTGCCGAAGCGCACGACCTCGGCTTGCGTGTGAGCCTGTTCATGGACCCTTTGCCCGATGCGATGGGTGCGGTGCGTGCGCTGGGCGCCGACCGCGTCGAGCTCTACACCGAGCGTTTCGCCCGCGCGCATCTCGTAAGCGAGGTTGACACGGTGCTGCCGCATTTCACCGCGGCCGCGCAGGCCGCGTTGCGCGAAGGTTTGGGCATCAACGCCGGCCACGATCTGAATCGCGACAACCTGACCGACTTCCTGCGCGCTGTGCCCGGCGTGCAAGAGGTTTCGATCGGCCACGCGCTGATCGCCGATGCGCTCGAGCTCGGCTACACCGAGACCGTGCGCGATTACCTGCGCTGCATCCACGCGGCTTCGCAGCCCGCATGAGGCGGGCCGAGCGCTGGGCCGCTCCCGAGCCGGCCCGCATCCCCCCGGGGGATCGACCGGCGTACCGGGCGGGCGAGGGGTCGTCATGATCTACGGCGTCGGCACCGACATCTGCGATGTGAGGCGCATCGCTGCGACGCTGGCGCGCCGCGGCGAGCGCTTCGCCGAGAAGGTGCTCGGCCCGCACGAGATCGAGGTGTTTCGCGCGCGCCGCGCAAAGGTCGAGGCGCGCGGCGTGAGCTACCTCGCGACGCGCTTTTCTGCGAAAGAGGCGTTCTCGAAAGCGATCGGCATGGGCATGCGGATGCCGATGACCTGGCGCGATTGCGAGGTCGTCAAAGCAGTGAGCGGCAAGCCGCAGATTCGCCTGCACGGCGCGCTCGCCGAATGGTTCGAGATGCGGCAACTGCAGGCGCACATCAGCGTCACCGATGAGACCGATTACGCGGCGAGCTTCGTCGTCGTCGAATACAAAGAATCAACATGACCCAACATGCTCCCGTCGTTCTGGACATTGCCGGAACAACCCTCAGTGCCGACGACCGCCGCCGCTTAAAGCACCCGCTCACCGGCGGGCTTATCTTGTTCGGGCGCAACTGGCAAGACCGGCTGCAGCTTACCGAGCTGACGGGTGCGATCAAGTCGATCCGGCCCGACATGCTGATTTGCGTCGATCATGAAGGCGGCCGAGTGCAGCGCTTTCGCACCGACGGCTTCACGCACCTGCCGCCAATGCGCGTGCTCGGCGAGATGTGGATGAAAGATGCGATGACCGCAACAGACGCTGCCACCGCGGCCGGCCACGTGCTCGGCGCCGAGTTGCGCGCCTGCGGTGTCGACTTCAGCTTCACCCCGGTGCTCGACCTCGATCACGGCCCGAGCGGCGTGATCGGCGACCGCGCGTTCCACCGTGACGCACGCGTCGTGACGCTGCTCGCCAAAAGTTTGATGCACGGCCTGCTGCTCGCCGGCATGCACAACTGCGGCAAGCACTTTCCCGGGCACGGCTTCGTCGCCGCCGACAGCCACGTCGACATCCCCGTAGACAAGCGCAGCCTCCAGCGCATCCTGGACGACGACGCGAAGCCTTACGAGTGGTTGAGCACCAGCCTTTCCAGCGTGATGCCGGCGCACGTGATCTACCCGAAGGTCGATGCACTGCCTGCCGGCTTTTCGGAACGCTGGCTGAAAGACATCTTGCGCCTGCAACTCGGCTTCAACGGCGCGATCTTCAGCGACGACTTGAGCATGGCCGGCGCGCGCCACATCAATGGTGCCGAGGTGACCTGCGCCGAGGCCGCGAGCGTCGCGTTGAACGCGGGCTGCGACCTCGTGCTGCTGTGCAACCAGTCGACTGCCGGCGATCGGGCGGTCGACGAGCTGCTCGACGGCCTCGTCGATGCGCAAGCGCAAGACCACTGGCAGCCCGACCCCGACAGCGAGGCGCGCCGGCTCGATTTGCTGCCGCAGACCGCGCCGTTCACATGGGACGAGCTGATGCACCTGCCGGCCTACCAGCACGCCCTCGAGCGCCTGCCCTGAAAGAAAAACGCCGCCGGGCGCGAGCCACGGCGGCGTGAAGCCAGACGAATCGGATCGTCAGACCGGTGGGTGCGTGCCCTGTGCGGCATCGAACGGCAGCTTGATCTGCGACAAATCCTTGCGGGTCTCGACCAGCACCAGCGGGCCATCGTCGACGGCCGCGGTCGGCTTGCGCTCGCGCGGCACATGCGCCGGTGCAGGCTCCGCCGCCATCGCGTCTCGCACCGCGCGGATCTTGTCGGTGTTGGAGTTGACCCACTGCAGGCCGGCCGATTCGGCCACCGCCTGGAGCGAGTCCAGCGGCAGCACGAAGACCGCTGCCGGTGCGGCGACCGGGGCTTGCGTCACAGGCACAGGCACCGCGGGCGCTACTGGCAGCGCGACGAGCACGGCAACTGGCGCCGGTGTGACCGGCTCGGCCGGCACGACCTGCGGCAACGGTGCGACGACATGCGCTGGCGGCGGCTCGACGAGTTGCGCATCGACCGGGGTCACGGCGGCCACCTGCGGCGCTTCGTCGCGGAACACCGAAGCCGGTGGTGCCGCGCCGATCGTCTCGGCTTCTTGGAACGACTGCGCGGCGAGCGCGCCGCCTTGCGTCAGCCCCTCGGACTCGGCGGCCGCGATGTCGGTGACCGCGCCATCAGGGCTGCGCTCGCGCCGGTTGCGGTCCCGACCGCGACCACGGCGTCGGCCTTCGCCGGTCTCACTGCCTTCGGCGCGGGGCACGTCGCTGCTCGCATCGCCCAAGCCATTGCCATTCCCAGCGGCCTCGGTCGGCTCGGTAGCGCCCGACTCCATGTGCTCGGCCGCGGCCGGCATGCCGGCCTCGCCGTTCACGCCGTTCGCTGCGGCGGCTTCGTCGCGATCGCGGCCACCGCGACCACCGCGCCGATTGCGGCGTCGACCGGCCTGGCGTTCACCTGGCGCTTCACCGCCCTCGGGCGTTTCGGCACCGGGGAGGGTGTCGATGAAAGCTTCCTGGTTGACGGGTTGCTTCTCCTCACCTGCAACGCCATCGGCGACCGGGTTCGGGCGGCGCGGTTCGCGTTCCGCGCGCGGGCCGCGGCGGCTCTCGCCGTTGCGGTCGCTGCGCGGCTCGCCACGGCCTTCAGCGCGGTTTTCGTCGCGTGGCGCGCGCGGGGCGCGCTCTTCGCCGCGCGCCGCATCAAGTGCTTCGGTGCGCGGTGCATCGTCTCCCGCAGGACGATCGCCGTTGCGGTCCGGGCGACGTCCACGGCCCTCGCCACGGTTGCCGTCACCACGGCCTTCCCCGCGTGCTTCGGGCGGGCGCTCTGCGCGGCCTTCGCCACCGCGGTTTTCGCCACGGTCGCCACGGCCCTCGCCGCGGCCTTCGCCGCGCTTACCGTCACGGCCACCATCGCGTCCTCCACGTCCGCCGCGACCGCCACGCTCACCACGACCATCGCGATCGCCGCGACTCTCGGCCGGCTTGGCGATCGTCGACGCCGCCACGGGCGCCGCGACAGGCGCCGGTGCCGGCTCGCCGCCGAATATCTTCTTGACCCAGCCGAAGAAGCCGCCACCGGTCGGCACGGGCGCTGGTGCGGGTGCTGCAACGACAGGCGCAGGGGTAGGCATAACCACCGGAGTGGGCTTCGGCACCGCGATCGGCGCCGGCGTCTCGGGCAGGAAGCCTTTGATGACCGGCTCCTGCTTGGCCTTGGCCTTCTCGCGCCGCGTGATGCCGACTTCTTCTTCGGCCTCGTCGATCATCGTGTAGCTGGCCTGCAGGTTTTCCAGACGCGGGTCGTCGTGGCGCAGGCGCTCGAGCCGGTAGTTCGGCGTGTCGAGGTTCTTGTTCGGCACCAGCAGCACGGTCACGCGCTGCTTCATTTCGATCTTGGTGATCTCGGTGCGCTTCTCGTTCAGCAGGAACGAGGTCACTT
>JANLUW010000299.1:0-4272 GCA_031363645.1 Rhizobacter sp.
CGATCGGAACCTCATCATCGGGCGCGGCATGTATGTGACGCCGTCGGACTCGCTGGCGATCCTCGCGGCAAATGCCACGCTGGTGCCGGGCTATGCCACAGGCCTTGCCGGCATCGCGCGCTCGATGCCGACGAGCGCGGCGGTCGACCGCGTTGCCGCGAAGCTCGGCATCGCGTGCTTCGAGACCCCGACGGGCTGGAAGTTCTTCGGCAACCTGCTCGATGCCGGCCGCGTAACGCTGTGCGGCGAAGAGAGCGCCGGCACCGGCTCTGACCACGTGCGCGAGAAAGACGGCATCTGGGCCGTGCTGTTCTGGCTCAACATCCTCGCGGTGCGCGGCGAATCGGTCGAGCAAATTCTGCGCGACCACTGGAAGACCCACGGCCGCAACTACTACTCGCGCCACGACTACGAAGGCGTCGACAGCGCCGCCGCCAACGCCCTGATCGCGCACCTGCGCGCATCGCTCGCGACCCTGCCCGGCCAGACCATCGAAGGTGCGCTCATCGCGAGCGCCGACGACTTCGCATACACCGACCCGGTCGACGGCTCGGTCAGCACCGCGCAGGGCATCCGCATCGGTTTGCAGGACGGCTCGCGCATCGTCTTTCGCCTGTCGGGCACCGGCACCGAGGGGGCGACCTTGCGCGTGTACCTCGAACGGTTCGAGCCCGATGCGGCGCAGCACGCGATCGAGACGCAAGTCGCGTTGGCGCCGCTGATCGCGCTCGCCGAAAAACTCGCCGGCATCCGCGAGCGCACTGGGCGCGCGCAGCCGACCGTGATCACCTGAGCCGCCTCAGCGCGAGCCGAACATCATCTGCCGCGCGAGCGCTGACTTCACCGGGCCGAGAAACTGCAGCGCGGCGATGCCGAGGCCGCGCGCGGCGCCGGCGCCGGGCAGCTTCCAGGTGAAGCTGCGCGCGAGGAAATCGGTCGCAGCGATCATCGCCCAACGGTCCGGTCCGCGCTGCCATTCGAGCTTTCGCAACACCGCGTCGACATTGGCGTTGCGTGACAGCGATTGCACCAGCTCGAACGCGTCGCGCAGCCCGAGATTCAGGCCTTGGCCGGCCACGGGATGCAGCGTTTGCGCGGCATTGCCGATGCGCACGGTGCGGCCGTCGGTCAGCGTGCGTTCGGCATTCAGGCCGAGCGCGAACTGCTTCAACGGCGAGATCGATGCGATGCGGCCGACCGCGGGGTGGAAGATGCTGTTGAGCACGGTGACGCGTTGCGCATCGTTCAATACGGCGACCGGGTCGTCGTTCGTCGGCACGCACCAGACCAGGCCGGCGCCGCCTTCTTTCAATGGCAGCAGCGCGGCCGGGCCGTGCCGCGTGAAGCGTTCGAACGCGACGCCGCTGGCGCGCACCAAAGCCTCGTTCTCGAACGTCACTTTGCCGACCCACGCGGTCTGCTGGTAGTCGTGCCGGATCGGGGCACGGTCGTTCGCGTCGCTCGAGTGGTTTGACTTGCGCACCTGATCGGAAAACACACCGCCCTCGGCGATGATCGCCAGATCGAAACGCTCGGCGATGCCGGCATCGACCTCGACACCGTGGTCGAGGTTCTTCAACGCCGCCACCGCCTGCCCGAAGCGGCTGTGCAGTCGGCGCGGCTCGGCGGCCTCGGTGTCCATCCACACCTTCTGCAGTGGCGCCACGATGGCGCCGTAGCTCAGCACCGCGCCGAGCAGCGGCACCGCCTCGTCGACCGCACGGATGCGCAGCTCGGGCTCGCCGAACAGGTCGCCGAGCCGGCCGGCGAAAGGCAACATCGACGGCGGCTGCTGCGACACATGCACTTCGAGAATCGGCTGCGCCAGATCGGCGCGCCAGGCGCCGAGGCGTTCGAGCAATTGCACGCTGCCGAGCGAGAGCGCGAGCGTGCGCGGGTCGGCCGATACATCCTTGTCGGCGGGGCGCGTGTCGAACAGCGTGACCTGCGATTCGGGCAGCGTGCGCGCGGCCTGCAGCGCGAGCGCGAGGCCGACCGGACCGGCCCCGATCACGGCGATGTGGAGGGCTGTGTTGCGTAAGGCATCGCTCATGGCGGCACACCCTCGCGAGAGGGTCGAAGTTAGAACGTCCGGCGTATTATTCGCCGCACCCGAATTCACGGGTGTTTCGCAAGGAGCTTCGCGCCATGGCACTGATGGATTTCATCAAGAAACAGTTCATCGACATCCTGGAGTGGATGGAGCCCGGCGACGGCACGCTGGCCTGGCGTTACCCGATGGAAGACCGCGAAATCCAGAACGGCGGCTCGCTCACGGTGCGTGAATCGCAGATGGCCGTGTTCATCAACGAAGGCAAACTCGCCGACGTGTTCGGCCCCGGCCGTTACACCCTCACCACGGCCACGCTGCCGATCCTCACGTACCTCAAGAACTGGGACAAGCTCTTCAAAAGCCCGTTCAAGAGCGACGTGTACTTTTTCAGCACGCGCCAACAGGTCGACCAGCGCTGGGGCACGACCCAGCCGGTGACGATCCGCGACAAAGACTTCGGCGCGGTGCGGCTGCGCGCGTTCGGCAACTACAGCTTTCGCATCGCCGACCCGAAACTCTTTCACACCGAGATTTCGGGCACGCGCGACACCTACACGGTCGCCGATCTGGACGGCCAGTTGCGTGGCTTGATGCTGCAGCACATCTCGGATGCGGTCGCGTCCAGCGGCGTCGCGTTTCTCGACCTCGCTGCGAACCAAGTCGAATTCGCGAAGGCGCTGATGGAGGCCACGGCGCCATCGTTCGCCGCGCTCGGGCTCAAGCTCGAAGCGGTGACGATGCAAAACGTGTCGCTGCCCGAAGAGCTGCAAAAGATTCTCGATCAGAAGATCGGCATGGGCATGGTCGGCGACATGGGCAAGTTCATGCAGTACCAGACCGCGCAGTCGATTCCGAAGTTCGCCGAGGGCGCGGGCGGCGGTGGGGGTGTGGTGGGCGACGCGATCGGCCTGGGCGCGGGCGTCGCGCTCGGGCAGGTGATGGCGCAGCAGCTCGGCCAAGGCTTGAAGCCGGGCGTGCCTGAGGCGCCGTTGGCGGGGGTTGCGGGCGTTGCCGGCGTCAAACCCGAGGACGTGATGGCCACGCTCGAAAAACTCGGTGAACTCAAGGCCAAGGGCATCCTCACCCAGGACGAGTTCGACATGAAGAAGGTGGAGCTGCTGAAGAAGCTGGTCTAGGCCACTTTTTACCCGCACGCAGTTTCGTCGCTTGGCTACCGTTCCCTCGCCGCAGCGCATCTACCGCGCGGCGTGCCCGAACTGCGGCGCGCCGGTCGAGTTTCGATCGGCAGCGTCGGCTTTCGCCGTCTGCAGTTTTTGCAAGAGCACGGTCGTGCGCGAGGGCGACGCGCTGCGAAAAATCGGCCAGAGTGCCGAGCTGTTCGACGACCACTCGCCGCTGCAGCTCGGCGCCGCCGGCACCTACCAAGGTGCGGCCTTCACGCTGGTCGGCCGGCTGCAATACAAATACGCCGAGGGCACCTGGAACGAGTGGCATGCGCTGTTCGATGGCGGCGCCGGTGGTCAGAAATCGGGCTGGCTGAGCGAAGACAACGGTCGCTACGTGATCGCGTTCGATGTGCCACTCGCAGGCGATGCGCCGAGCGCGACGAGCCTGAAGGCGGGCGCGCAGGTGATGGTTGCGGGGCAGGCGTGGTCGGTCGCGTCGGTCTCGGCCGCGAAGCTGCTCGCAGCGCAGGGCGAATTGCCGGTCCCACCGAAGCTCGACCGCGGCTTCGTCGTCTGCGACTTGCGCAACACGCGCGGCGAGGTCGGCACGCTCGATTACAGCGACCTGGGCGGCACCGACAAAACCGCAGCTCCACGCTGGTCGATCGGCCGATCGGTCGCGATCAGCGAGCTCGCGATGACCGGCCTCGCCGAAGCTGCCGAGAAAACGCTGAAGGGTCGCGCGATCGAGTGCCCGAACTGCGGTGCGTCGCTCGAAGTGAAGCTCGCGACGACGCAATCGATCGTTTGCCACCAATGCCGCTCGGTCGTGGACGTTTCCCAAGGCGTGGGCGGTGACCTCGAGCACTACGCGCAGGTCAACGGGTTGGAGCCTCTGATCCCGATGGGTGCGGTCGGCACGCTCTCGCTCGGCACGGCGGCACTGCCTTGGCAGGTGGTCGGCTATGCCGAGCGCGCCGAGGTATCAGCAAGCGCTGACGACGAAAACGCGGACGAACAGAGTTTTTGGCGCGAGTACCTGCTGTATCACCGCACGCAAGGCTTCGCCTTCATCGTCGACGCGCAAGACGG
>JANLUW010000310.1:0-8617 GCA_031363645.1 Rhizobacter sp.
TTGTCCAAGATTGGCAACGCCGTGGCGGCGCAGGCAGCGATCGATGCCCGAGCGCGACGCCAGCTTGTTGATGAACTCACGCGTGACCACGAGCAAGTCATCGAGCGGCAGCAGCAGCGTTTTGCGAAGCTCCACGACTACCGCCTCCTGGCCCTCAGTCAAGGTGGTCGCAAGCCGGTGCGGACGGTGCGAGAGGTCTTCGACCTGATCGCGAGATTGCCATTTCTGTACTGTCGACCGGGTAACGTTGAAGCGCTCAGCGAGGGCGCGTTGGCTGCCTGCAGAAGCCTGAATCTCAGCCCGCGTACGCGGGGTCGTTCTTGCTTGAGCGTGAACTCTACTCATGCTGCGCAGGCCTCCTGGAAAGAGTCGATGACGCTGCGCATCACGTCCCACACTCGGAACAATGGCCAGCTGCGAATGGGCAGATGATCACACGGGATCCAGCAGTTAATCTATTCGTGGCCACGTTGAACACGACTTGTCGACTTGTCGACTCTCGGCCAAAGTTCGGATTTCGACGCCGGAGACGCCGATTCGGCCTCATAGGTGAGAAGTATTTTTGATGCGTTGTGCGCGGCGCGAAGTAGGCCAACCTTCGCGCGAACGACTTGGCACTGTTTAGGTCAAGTCACAGCGTTGCAACTCGCGGGGGTGCGTGGGCGTGCCGGCGCGCGCCAAGTAGCTCGGCGCCGCGCACACGCACAGCCGCAGCTCACCTGCGCGGCGCACCATCAGCGACTGATCGGTCAGCTCGCCGACGCGCACGACGCAGTCGACGTTGTCGCCGATCACGTTGACCACGCGGTCGCTCACGCTCAGGTGGAGCTGGATATCAGGGTAGCGCGCGTGAAACGCCGGCAGTGCCTGCACCAGGATCAGGCGCGCAAGCGGGCTCGGCACGTCGACCCGAAGCCGGCCTCTGGGCAAGGCCGAGGCACTCGACAGGCTGGTCTCGGCGTCTTCCATGTCGGCGAGCAACCGCACGACGCGCTCGTAGTACGCGGCACCGTCGGCGGTGACCTTGACCTGCCGCGTGGTGCGGTTGAACAACTTGGCGCGCAGCCGCGCCTCCAGTTGCTGCTCCAGCTGCGTGACGGTGGTGTTGCTCACCTGCAGCGTATCGGCCGCCTTCCTGAAGCTGCCGGTTTCCACCACGCTCGCGAACGCCCGCATCGCATCGAAACGGTCCATGGCGGCTCCAAAGGGCGGGCGGATTGTTTGGATTGCCCAACCGGTGATTGTTGGCTCGGCCTGTTTATCCGCGCGGCGCGAATGCCCAGAGTCTGCCCATCGCAGCACGTCGCTGCCAGCAGGCAGGCGAGGTGGCTCGACACCCACCAGCGGGTCGCTTGCGACCCACCCATTCAAGAAGCGGTAAATGGCCAAGCGTGACGTTGTTTTCCCTGCGGGGCGCCAAGCGCTCTATGAAAAGAATCGCCATCCGCCAGCGGCTCAGGCTGATGGTTTGTTGTTCGTTTCGGGGCAAGTCGTCAGCCTCCCGGACGGCTCACCCGAGCCCGGGGATGGAGGCGCAGGTTCGGCTGGCGTTCGACAACTTGAACGCGATCCTTTCGGCCGCAGGCTGCACGTTCGACGATGTGATCGACGTGACGCTTTTCATCGTCGACCCCGAATCGAACCTCGATACCGTCTGGAAGGTGCTGCCCGACTATCGGGCCGAGGCGCCGCACCCGACGCTGACTGGCGTGGGCGTGACGTGGCTCTACGGCTTTCACTTCGAAATCAAGGTGATCGCGAAGTTACCGGCGGCCGCCGCAAGCTGATCCCGAAGCGGTCAGACCGGGCTCAGGTGCTTTCCCACGAGGCCGGTCATCTCGAACATCGTCACTTCGTCCTTGTCCATGATGGCCTTGAGCTTCGTGTCGCAGAGGATGTTGCGTTTGTTCGCCGGGTTTTGCAGGTTGTGTGCCTTGATGTACTCCCACAGGCGCTTCGTGACCTCGGTCCTCGGAAGCGGCTCCGTGCCAACGACCGCAGCAAGCGCAGCGCTGGGTTTCAGGGCCTTCATGAAGGCGGTGGTTTTTGGTGCGGTGGTGGACATGCGTTCCTTTATAGACAAAGGGAGCGCAGCATACATGCCCGCGCCGGATTCCCGTGTTCGCCGGTGCGCGCCACTTGTTAGCGATCCGCTCACGCGCGCGGCGAGCGCTATTTTTTTGCGACCAGGAAGTAGGCCAGCAGCAGCACCGCGGCGCCGACCACCGCGCCGATGAAGCCCGCCGATTGGCCGGGTGCGTAGAGGCCCAACGAGCGGCCCAGATACGTGGCCACGAGAGAGCCGCCGATGCCGAACGCGGCCGTCAAGAAGAAGCCGCGCGGCCCCGAGCCGGGCGTCAGCAGCTTGGCGACGAGGCCGGCGACGAAGCCGATCAGAACGATCCAGATCAAATCCAACCGACCTCCGGAGACAGTCGAGCTGCTCGTTGGCAGCGGTGCGGCAGTCTCAGGGCTCGGTAAGGCGTGTGCAAACGCTTGCGCACGGGTTCCGGCCGTAACAGGCGAAGTTCGCGGTGCGCGTTGTTACGCGGATGCCGATGTGTGAAACGTTACCGGTGTCGCCACGCAAGGCGTCGGGAGCGTCACCGGCGGAATTTCATGCCGCTCGCCGCCGGTCCCCGGCGGCCCGGAAGCCGGTGTCCAGTGGAGGTTGTCAACTCATCGTTGTAGAGAAATTAACAATAAAGTAGAGTTTATTACATGAACTTGTGGCTGATTCTGATTCTGTCGTTGCCGACCGAGAACGCAACCGCGCGCATGCGGGCTTGGCGTGCGTTGAGGGCCTCTGGCGCGGCGGTGTTGCGCGATGGCGTGTACCTGCTGCCCAAGCGCGAGGCCTGCCACCGCGTGTTGTTCGCGGTGGCGGCCGATGTGCAGGCGGACGGCGGCTCGGCGCATTTGCTGAACGTGGTGGCCGAAGAGGGCGCGGCTTACGCGGCACTGTTCGATCGCAGCGACGACTACGCCGCACTGCTCGCCAAAATGGGTACGGCACGCGGCGTGCTCGGCGCCAGTAACGTGTCCGCGACCGCGCTCGACGCGGTGAAGCAAACCCGCAAGCTGCGCAAGGCCGTCGGCGCGCTCACCGAGATCGACTTTTTCCCCGGCGAAGCGAAGCGCCAGACCGAAGCCGCGATGGCCGAGCTCGAAGACCTGGCGCACCGCGCGCTCTCGCCGAACGAGCCGCGTGCGCGTGGCGGCCAGATCGCACGGCTGGCCGCTGCCGACTACCGCAACCGCCGCTGGGCCACGCGGGCGCGCCCGTGGGTCGACCGGCTCGCGTGCGCTTGGCTGATCCGCCGGCACATCGATCCGCAGGCTACCTTCGTCTGGCTCGCCGAGCCGGCGGATTGCCCGACCGACGCGATCGGCTTCGACTTCGACTGCGCGACCTTCAGCCACGTCGGCGCGAAGGTCACGTTCGAGGTACTGCTCGCGGCGTTCGGCTTGGAGCAGCCCGCGTTGACGCGGCTCGGCGCGCTGGTGCACTTTCTCGATGCCGGCGGGGTCGAGCCACCCGAGGCGAGCGGCGTCGAGCGCGTGATGGCGGGCTTGCGCGAGGCGATCGCCGACGACGACCAACTGATGCTTGTCGCGAGCGGTGTGTTCGAGGGCCTGCGGGTCGCGTTCGAGAGCGAGGCGGCCGCATGAAGCGAAGGACGAGGGGCCCCGTACACGGGGATCGGCCAGCGCAATGCGGCCACAGCCACCGACGCACTGAGGTGTCGCGAACCACCAACCGTGTGAAGGTGGCGGCGTGAGCGACCCCACGCAAGATGCCCCCCGCGTCGTCACGTTCGGCGAAGCCTTCGCGTTCTGGCTCGAGCTCGGGTTCATCAGCTTCGGCGGGCCGGCGGGGCAGATCGCGGTCATGCACACCGAGCTGGTCGAGCGGCGCCGCTGGATCAGCGAACAGCGTTTTTTGCACGCGCTGAACTTCTGCATGGTGCTGCCCGGCCCCGAGGCGCAGCAGCTCGCCACCTACATCGGCTGGCTGATGCACCGCACCTGGGGCGGCGTCGTCGCGGGTGCGCTGTTCGTGTTGCCGTCGTTGTTCATTTTGATTGCGCTGTCGTGGGTCTACATCGCGTTCGGTGAGGTGCCGGTGGTCGCGGGCATCTTCTTCGGCTTGAAGCCGGCGGTCGCGGCGCTCGTCGTGCATGCGGCGCACCGCATCGGCGCGCGCGCGCTCAGGTCACGATGGTTGTGGGCGATCTCGGCCGCTGCCTTCGTCGCGATCTTCGCGTTCGACGTGCCGTTCCCGCTGATCGTGATCGCAGCGGGTCTGATCGGTCACTTCGGCGGCCGCTTCACGCCGAACGTGTTCGCACTCAGCGGCGGTCACGGCGCAGCGCGCGCGTCGTACGGCCGCGCGCTGATCGACGACGACACGCCGACACCGGCGCATGCGCTGTTCACGCGCGCCCGGCTCGTGCGCGTCGTGCTCGTCGGCCTCGGGTTGTGGGCGGCGGCGATGGCGGCGCTGCTCGCCACCGTCGGCCTCGACGGCACGTTGACGCAGATGGGCTGGTTCTTCACCAAGGCCGCGCTGCTGACCTTCGGCGGCGCGTACGCCGTGCTGCCTTACGTGTACCAAGGGGCGGTCGAACACCAGCACTGGCTGACCGGCGCGCAGATGATCGACGGCCTCGCGCTCGGCGAGACCACGCCCGGCCCGCTGATCATGGTGGTCGCGTTCGTCGGCTTCGTCGGTGGTTGGGGCAAGCAGGTGCTGGGCCCCGATGCGCTGTTCCTCGGCGCGGCGCTCGCGGCCAGTGTGGTCACCTTCTTCACCTTCTTGCCGTCGTTCGTGTTCATCCTCGCGGGCGGGCCGGTGGTCGAGCGGGCGCACGGCAACCTGAAGTTCACGGCGCCGCTGACCGGGATCACCGCGGCCGTGGTCGGTGTGATCCTGAACCTCGCGCTATTCTTCGCGCTGCACGTGCTGTGGCCGCAAGGCTTGCGCGGGCCGTTCAGCGTTGCCTCGGCGCTCATCACGGTGGCCGCAGCGGTCGCGCTGTTTCGCTTTAAGGTCGGCGTGATTCCGTTGCTCGCGGCCTGCGCCGCGGCCGGCTTGATCGTCACGTTTTTTCCACCGCTTGTTCACTGAGGATCGCCAACGAACAACCAACCACCTCGCCATTCATGCTCGCGCCGCCGATGGCGCTCGCGTTGGCAAGCAACTTCGGCAGCGTCGAGCATTTCATCGACGACGTTGTCACGCTCGCGAACGCTCACAGCGCGACTCTCGAATCGGCACGTGGCGAGATTCGCCTGGCATTCGACCCCGCCTTGGGCGCACTGCGGACGCACTGGGTGACCCGTGCCGACGCCACCAACGCCACCGACGCGCTGAGCCCGCTGCTCACGATCACGTTGCCGTTCGAGCCCGACGAGATTTTCGCCGACCTCGACTGGCCGTTCGCCTACCAGCGTTACCAAGACGCAGTGCACGCCGCGAGCGAGCGCTTCGCGGCGCACGACACCGCCTCGGCGCTGGTGCTCGACGTGCGCCGCGCCGGCGAGTTCGAGGCAGCGCCGACGATGCTGCCGGGCGCCACGTGGCGCGATCCTGCGGCCGTTACCGAATGGGCCGACCACCTGCCGGTTGACCGCCCGGTGCTCGTCTACTGCGCCTGCGGCCACGAGGTCGGCCGTGTCACTGCGATGCGGTTGCAGGCACTCGGCGTCGACGCGCGCTTTGTCGTCGGCGGCATCGACGCGTGGCAGCGCGCCGGCCGCGCCACGGTCGTGAAGCCCAGGCCGACGTGACCGAGGCTCGCCGTAGACTGGCCGGCTGTTCGCTACCGCCATGCGAGGAAAACGATGAAGCTCAAGCCAGCCCTTCTCGCCGCCACGATGCTGCTCGCCGCTGGCAGCGCGCAAGCGCAAACCCAAACCGCGGGCCTGTGGGAGCACACCTTCAAGCTCACGTCGCAAGGCGGTGAAATGGAGAAGGCGCAGGCTGAGATGCAGGCGCAGCTCGCTGCCATGCCGCCCGCACAGCGCGCGCAGGTCGAAGCCATGATGAAGGGCCGCGGCGTCACGCTCGGTGCACAGGGCACGGCCGTGAAGTTCTGCCTCGGCAAGGAGCAGGCGGCCAAGCTGGCCGAGCCGCACATGGTCGGCGATTGCAAGCAGGCCAACGTGAAGCGCAGCGGCAACACGATGAGCTACACGTTCACCTGCACCACGCCGCAGGCCGTCAGCGGCGAGGGCCAGGTCACCTACCTGAGCGACAAGGCCTACAGCGGCAAATCGAACATGACGACACAGGTCAGCGGCCAGCCGCAGCGCGTGGGCATGGACATGGCCGGCACATGGCTGGGCGCCGATTGCGGTGAGCTCAAACCCCTCGGCGCGTTGCCGGCCAAGTGACGGCCCGCCGATCGACGGCCGAGCCCGGCCGCTGGGCGGTCGCGCTCGCCGGGGCGGTGGCGCTCGCAGTGGCAATGGGCATCGGCCGGTTCGCGTTCACGCCGCTGCTGCCGATGATGCTGCACGACGGCGTGATCGACCTGCACGCCGCAAGCTGGCTCGCCAGCGCTAACTACCTCGGATACCTCGCGGGCGCGCTTCTGTGCGCCTTTGCGCCATGGATTTGGCAACGCGCGACGTGGCTGCCGCCGATCGACGGCGTGTGGATGCTTCGCGCCGGCCTGGTCGCGACCGGCGTGCTGACGCTGGGCATGGCGCTGCCTGCGTCGAGCGCGTGGCCGGTGTTGCGCTTCGCGGCGGGCGTGGCGAGCGCGGTGGTGTTCGTCTACACCTCGGGCTGGTGCCTCGCGCAACTCGCACGGCGCAACGCCGCTGCGCTCGGCGGCGCGATGTACACCGGGCCGGGCGCGGGCATCGTCGCGAGTGGCCTGTTCGCGAGCGGCATGGTGCAGTGGAACTGGCACGCGCAAGCCGGCTGGGCGATCTTCGGCGTGCTCGCGTTCGTGTTGACCGCGGTGGTGTGGCCGGTCTTTGGTGGTGGTGTCAGCGTTGGCGCGGGCGTCGGGCCGGGTGCGGGTGCGGGTGCGGGTGCCGCGTCCGGCGCCAGCGGCAGCGCGCTCGGAGGCGTCGGCGTCGTTGGTGTACTCGGCGCGAGCGGTGCCTCGCACAACCGCGCCGAGATCGGTGTTCTCGCGCTCGCTTACGGCATCGCCGGCTTCGGCTACATCGTCACCGCCACCTTCTTGCCGGTGATCGCGCGCGAAGCATTGCCCGGCTCGGCCTGGCTCGACATGTTCTGGCCGATCTTCGGCATCGGCGTGATCGTCGGCGCACTGCTGTCGACCAGGCTCAGGGTCAGCGGCGATCTGCGCCTGCTGCTCGCCGGCAGCTATGTCATTCAGGCCGCCGGCATCTTCACCACCGTGTGGAGCCCGAGCCTCGCCGGCTTCGCGGCCGGCAGCTTGCTGCTCGGCATCCCGTTCACCGCGATCACCTTCTTCGCGATGCAGGAGGTGCGGCGCCTGCGGCCGTTGCTCGCGCCGAGCTACATGGGCTTGCTGACCGCCTTGTACGGCATCGGTCAGATCGGCGGCCCGCCGCTCGTGGCGCTGCTGCTCGCGCGCAGCACCAGCGCCGGCGCGGGCTTCACGCTCGCGCTCGAGGTTGCGGCCAGCGCCCTGCTGGTCGGCGCCGCGCTGTACGTGTGGATGGCGCGCGCGTGGCCGATGCGGCGCGGTTGAGCCGCGTGCGCGGGCTCACCTCACCTCACCCACCCGCGCGCTTGACGGTCAAACCGTCCTTTTTCAACCGTTCGATCACGCGCTCGACGTGATCGCCCTGGATCTCGATCACACCGTCTTTCACCGTGCCGCCCGAGCCGCACGCGGCTTTCAATTGCTTGCCGAGCGCCGCCAGCGCCGCCGCATCGAGCGCGAGGCCCTTCACCAGCGTCACGCCCTTGCCAGCGCGGCCCTTCGTCTCGCGCGAAACCCGCACGATGCCGTCACCGGCCGGCACCGCCATTTGCCCGCAGACGCACGCCGCGGTCGGCTGCCGGCACGCCGGGCACATGCGGCCGGCATCGGTCGAGTAGACGAGGCCGCCGGTCGGTCGGGTCTTCATTGGAGGTGCGTGGTGACAAGCCCGTGCCGGGCCTGGATCGAAAGGGTGTCGCTGCCTTGCCAGCAGCCGGGGCTTCGCAGCCGATGTTCACTTTGGTGTTCGCGGTCGTCTTTCACCGTTTGACTCAAGCGTCTTGCCGCAGGCACGTCGACTTGAAAGAACGGCTCGCCGTCAGTGAATTGCCCGACACGAAGAACGTAGCTTTCATTGTCAATCTCTGCATTGACACTGCGGGTGTGGGCGCAATGCGGTGACTGAGCGAGTAGCGCCTGAATCTCGGCCCGCTTGGCTTCAGGCATTCGGCAGCGTGTCGGTCCACATGCCCCAACCCTTTGGACAAATGGCTTACATACCGA
Organism: Rhizobacter sp.; assembly: GCA_031363645.1. GTDB lineage: Bacteria > Pseudomonadota > Gammaproteobacteria > Burkholderiales > Burkholderiaceae_C > LMDS01. The sequence continues at coordinate 8,439 of JANLUW010000310.1, forward strand.
TCAAACCGTTCGCTTGCACCCATCGTTCCTCATGTGAAAAATGAAGAGATGCATATAGTGCGTTAATTTTATTGACACAGTAAAACTAAGCAACTTAAAGCGCGAGTTCTTGCCGGACGGTAGCCAAGCCTCTCGTCGCTCCATGGGGCAAGACGTGCCAGCGGCTGGAACATTCACTT
>JANLUW010000351.1:0-2401 GCA_031363645.1 Rhizobacter sp.
CTGCTCGGCTTTCGATCGCTGACCGCGGCCATGTCGCTGGCGCAGACGCTGGCCATGGGCTTCGCTTTCAGGGAGCGCGGGCGACGCGTTGCGGCCAAGTCCAAATGGACTGCGGCGCTCGACGACATCGATTGCTGACCACCTCGATGAACGATTTATCTGCATGCCCCGAACGCCGCACCCGATCGGATCAAACTGTCGGCATGAAGAGTGCATGTCGTCGACAACATGAAAACTGCATGCCGACAGATAGTGCGTCGCAACCCGGCGAGGTGCCTGGCGCTGCGCCGCGCGAACGGCCCGAAACGGCGCGCCCGCTGCTGCGCGCAGAGTTGGCGCCGCTGGATGAAGCTGGGAGACTGACCATGGCAAGACGACTACAGATCACCGCCGCCGGGCACCGCTTCATCGCCGAAGCCCACCCCGATGCACCGCAGACCTTTGCCGCCTTCGCCAAGCTGCTGCCCTACCGCCAGAAGCTGATCCATGTGCGCTGGAGCGGCGAGGCGGTGTGGGTGCCACTTGCTGATTTTGATCTCGGCGTCGGCTTCGAGAACCACACCGCCCATCCATCGGCAGGCGACGTGCTGTTTTATCCAGGCGGCTTGAGCGAAACCGAATTGCTGATCGCGTACGGCGGCTGCAGTTTTTCGAGCAAGATGGGGCCGCTGGCGGGCAACCACTTCCTGACCCTGGTCGAAGGTCGTGAGCATTTGCCGGCGCTGGGCCGCACGGTCCTGTGGCAGGGTGCTCAAGAGGTGGAATTCGATTGGGAAAGCCCGTAGGTCCCACGACCTTGAATCTGCTTCTCAGGGGCGGCAGGAAATGGCCGGAACTTCCTGTTCGTGGTCACCGCCGTCAGCGGCCACACGATCCGGCGCGGACTGAACGGCAGGTCTTCGAAGCGACAGCCTCAACACCCTGGCAAAAACCAGGCATCTGATTGCCGAGATGGACAACCTTGAAGCGGTCATCCGCTGGTGCCGGCACCTTCGCCTCTTTGCGCGGCGCAACAGGCGAGTGCCCAGCCGACCCACAAAAAGCACGTTGGGATGGGAAGGGTTGTCCGCGCCGATCCAATATTGACCCAACGGGGATGCGGCGGAAATCTTGGACTACCTGGAGGTAGTTCATGTACTCACACGAGGACCGCGTTCGAACGGTCAAGCTCTACATCAAGCTGGGCAAACGCACCGCGGCGACCATCCGCCAGTTGGGCTACCCGACAAAGAACGCTCTCAAGAGCTGGCATCGGGAATTCGAACGATGTCGCGATCTGCCGGTGCGCTATGTGCGCTTGAAGCCGAAGTATTCGGACGAGCAGAAGAAGTTGGCTGTCGATCACTATCTCGATCATGGTCGCTGTATGACCGTGACCATCAAGGCACTCGGCTATCCGGGGAGAGACTCGCTTACCACCTGGATCGATGAGCTGCACCCTGATGCCACTAAACGCCTCGTGGGCAGAGCTGGAAGTGTCTCGCGTCCGGCAGGGCTGAAGCGAGCGGCGGTCATCGAGCTGTGCACTCGCCAAGGAAGTGCGGAGAAGGTTGCCGAGCGGGTGGGCGTGAGCCGGCCGACGTTGTACAACTGGAAGAACCAGCTACTTGGCCGTGAGGTTCCAGCATCGATGAAACGCCCTGCCGATCTACCGCCAGAACCACAGCGCGAGGAGCTCGAGCGACAGCTCGAATCGCTTCGCCGCGACGTCCGAAATCTGCAGCTCGAACACGACCTCTTGAAGAAGGCGAATGAACTGCTAAAAAAAGGCCTGGGCGTCGACCTGCAACTCCTGACGAACCGGGAGAAGACCTTGCTGGTTGATGCCCTGAGACAGACCCATGCGCTGCCGGATCTCCTGGTCAGGCTGAGCCTTGCTCGAAGCTCCTATTTCTACCATCGCGCCCGTCTGCAAGTCGCCGACAAGTATGGTGATGTGCGTCGGACCATCGCCGACATCTTCAAACGCAATCACCGCTGCTACGGCTACCGCCGGATGCGCGCATCCCTCGTCAGGCAGGACGTCTCGATCTCGGAGAAGGTCGTGCAGCGTCTGATGAAGCAAGAGTGCCTGGTCGTCGCCGCGAAGAGGCGACGTCGATACGCTTCCTACCTGGGAGAGATCGGACCAGCGCCCGAGAACCTCATCGATCGCGACTTCCACGCCACGGGTCCCAACGAGAAGTGGCTAACCGACATCACGGAGTTCCAAATTCCAGCGGGCAAGGTGTATCTGTCCCCGATGGTCGATTGCTTCGATGGACTGGTCGTCAGTTGGTCTATCGGCACGCGTCCAGATGCCGAGCTCGTGAACACCATGTTGGATGCGGCTGTCGAGACGGTGGCCGACAGCAAGATCCGACCCATCGTTCACTCCGATCGTGGAGCTCACTATCGCTGG
>JANLUW010000363.1:0-10686 GCA_031363645.1 Rhizobacter sp.
GCAGGTGCTCGAACTCGGCCTCGGTCTCGCCCGGAAAGCCAGCGATGAAGGTGCTGCGCACCACCAGCTCGGGGCACAGCTCGCGCCAGCGCGCCAGCCGCTCCAGATTCTTCTCGCCGCTGGCCGGGCGCTTCATGCGCCGCAGCACGTCGGGGTGCGAATGCTGGAACGGCACGTCCAGATAGGGCAGCACGCGGCCGGCAGCCATCAGCGGCAGCACCTCGTCGACATGCGGGTACGGGTACACGTAGTGCAAGCGCACCCAGGCGCCATGCTGCGCCGCGATGTCAGCCAGCTTTTCGCACAGGTCGGTCATGTGGGTCTTGACCGGGCGGCCGTCCCAGAAGCCGGTGCGGAACTTCACATCGACGCCGTAGGCGCTCGTGTCCTGGCTGATCACCAGCAGTTCCTTCACGCCGGCTTCAAACAGCCGCTGCGCTTCGACGAGCACATCGCCGATCGGACGCGAGACGAGGTCGCCGCGCATGCTCGGGATAATGCAGAACGAGCAGCGGTGGTTGCACCCTTCGCTGATCTTCAGGTAGGCGTAGTGCCGCGGTGTGAGCTTCACGCCTTGCTTCGGCACGAGGTCGACGAACGGGTCGTGCGGCTTGGGCACGTGCAGGTGCACCGCGTCCATCACTTCTTGCGTGGCGTGCGGGCCCGTGACAGCGAGCACGCTCGGGTGCATCTTGCGAACCAGGTTGCTGCCGTCGTCACCGGAGGGTCCACCAACCGTTTTGGCACCCAGGCAACCCGTGACGATGACCTTGCCGTTCTCGGCCAGCGCCTCGCCGATGGTGTCCAGGCTTTCCTTGACCGCGTCGTCGATGAAGCCGCAGGTGTTGACGATCACCAGATCGGCACCGGCAAACGTTTTCGAGGTGTCGTAGCCCTCGGCGCGCAGTTGCGTCAGGATCAGCTCGGAATCGGTCAGCGCCTTCGGGCAACCGAGCGAGACGAACCCGATTTTCGGGGCGGGCTTGGCAAGGGTAGGTGCCAGCAATGTTTCTCGTGTCATCGGCCGAGTTTCGCCGATCCGCAAGAAGCCGCGGAAATCAGCGCTGCGTCGGCGGCTTGAACCCCGGCATGCCCGGGAATAGCGCGCCGGCTTGCGTGGCCATTTGCGCTTGCATCTGCGCGAACATCTTGCGAGATTGCTCCATGTAGTTGCCCATCAGCCCCTGCACGCCCGGTGCCTGGCCGTTGAGAAACTGCGACCACAACTCGGGCGTTTGCACGGCCGGATCGAGCAAGCCCTTCGACTGCTCGCTCAACCGCGACTGGATGTCGGTGAAGGTCTGCAGGTTCTTCTCGAGGTAGGAGCCCATCATCCCCTGCATCGAGTGGCCGTAGAACCGGATGATTTGCGCGAGCATCGGGGCCGAAAACATCGGCACGCCACCGCTCTCTTCTTCGAGAATGATCTGTAAAAGAATGCTGCGCGTGAGGTCTTCGCCGGTCTTGGCATCTCGCACCTCGAAGCTCTCGGCACTGAGCACCATCGCCTTCACATCAGCGAGTGTGATGTACGTGCTGAGTTGCGTGTCGTAGAGCCGGCGATTCGGGTACTTCTTGAGGATGCGCGGGCCGCCGGTGGCTGCCTCGGTCGCGTGATGGACCGCCGGCACGGCACTCGCCTCGGGTTTGACTGCGCGGCGGGACTGGGCCATTCGGCGACTCCTTCATTTATGTGCAACTGCACATCGATTCTAGAAGTGCACGCAAAGGCGGCCCGAGGGGTTTTCCCGCGCGCCGCCTCTCAAATCATCACGGCTGGTGCAGCCACGCGCCGTTGACGATTTTCACCATCACGCGTGCGCGCTGATCGAGCCCGAGGTGATCGGTCGGCGACATGTTGAAAATACCGTGCGCGCCGTGCACTTCCTTCGTGTTTTCGAGCGCATCGCGCAGCGCGGTGCGGAACTCGGGCGTGCCCGGCTTCGCCTTTTTCAACGCCGCGGCAACCGCCCCTTCCATCAGCTTGCCGGCGTCCCACGCGTGACCGCCGAAGGTCGAGACCGAGCCCTTGCCGTACATCGCTTCGTACTTGGCGACGTACTCCATGGCCGACTTCTTTACCGGGTTCGAGGCCGGCAGTTGCGCAGCCACCAGCACCGGGCCCGACGGCAGCAGCGTGGCTTCGACATCCTTGCCGCCGACGCGCAAGAAGTCGTTGTTCGCCACGCCGTGGGTTTGGTAGTACTTGCCGGCGTAGCCTCGCTCGCGGAGCACGCGCTGCGGCAGCACGGCCGGCGTGCCCGAGCCGGCGACCAGCACCGCATCGGGTTTGGCCGCGACGATCTTGAGCACCTGACCGGTCACCGAGGTATCGGCCCGCGCATAGCGTTCGTTCGCGACGATCGTCAAGCCCTTTAGTGAGGCGGCCTTCGAGAACTCGTTGTACCAACCTTCACCGTAGGCGTCAGCGAAGCCGATGAAGCCGACCGTTTTGACGCCGTTGTCGGCCATGCTGGTGGCGATCGCGAGCGACATCATGATGTCATTCTGCGGCGTCTTGAAAATCCATTTTCGCTTCGGGTCCATCGGCTCGACGATGCGCGCCGAAGCGGCCATCGAAATCATCGGCGTCTGGTTCTCGGCCGCCACGTCGATCATCGCGAGCGAGTTCGGTGTCGTCGTCGAGCCGATGATGATGTCGACCTTGCTTTCCGTGATCAGCTTGCGCGCGTTGCTGACTGCCTGCGTGGTGTCGGAGGCATCGTCGAGCACGATGTAGTTGATCTTTTGCCCACCGATGGTCTGCGGCATCAGCGCGATCGTGTTCTTCTCGGGGATGCCGAGCGAAGCGGCCGGGCCGGTGGCCGAGACGGTCACGCCGACGTTCACATCGGCCTGCGCGAGGGTGGCCACGCAGAGCGTCGCGGCGAGTGCGCCGAGCGATTTTTTCAGGTTCATGCAAGTCTCCGTTTTTTCGGGTTGGTGCGGGGTTCGACAAGGGTCGGGGTAGGAATCGATTCGATCAGGCGCACCGCGTTGAGGCCACCGAAAAACAGGTCGGCGACCACAGGTGCCATCGCGGCGTGCGTCAGCTTGCCGCTGGGCTGCAGCCACGTGAACATCCAGTTCATCATGCCGAACAGCAGCATCGTCAGCGGCTTGTGCAAGTCGGTTGCGCGCAGCTCGGGCCGCGTGTCGGCGATCGCCTCCGCGAACGCGGCGACAACTTGGCGCTGACCGTCGAGCACGCGCTTGCGGTCGGCCGGTTCGAGAAACTTCACGTCTTCGGTCAGCACGCGGTGCGCGGCCTGCGCATCGGCGTAGGCCGCCAGAAAACTGCCGATCAACTCGCGCACACGCGCTTGCGGGTCGAGCGGCTTTTGCTGCGCCAGCGCAACGAGCGCCCTGAGCCGACCGACATGGTCTTCGGCGATCTCAACCAGCAGCTGGTACTTGTCGCGCACGTAGTGGTAGAGCGACGGCTTGGAAACACCGCAAGCGAGCGCGACCTGGTTCATCGAGGTGGCGGTGTAGCCCTGGCGCGCGAACAGCTCCGCCGCGCGCGCGAGGATTTGCTCGCGTTGCGTTTCGTAGCCCGGAGCGCGACCTCTCGGCATCAGCGGTCTGAGAAAACGGCCGGCCGTTTCGCGACGAACGCGGCCACGCCTTCGAGGTAGTCGTGCGACGCGCTCAGTTTGCTTTGCCACGCACCTTCGCGGCTGAGGGCGTCGGCGTAGCTGAGGTGGGCGGCGGCATCCATCGCAGCGCGCGTGGCGACGAGCGCGGCGGTCGGCATGGCAGCCATGCGTGCGGCGATGGCTGCGACTTCGCCCGCGAACACAGCGTCGTCGACGCACTTCCAGATCATGCCGATGCGCTGTGCTTCTTCGGCCGGCAGCTTGTCGCCGGTCATCGCAAGTGCCAGCGCGTTGGCACGCCCGACCAGGCGCGGCAGCAGCCAGGTGCCGCCGGCATCGGGCACCAAGCCGATCTTCGAGAAAGCCTGGATGAAGCTCGCCGAACGCGCGGCGATGACCAGATCGCAACCGAGTGCGATGCTCGCACCGGCACCCGCGGCCACGCCGTTGACCGCCGCGATCACCGGCACCGGCAACGCGCGCAGCCGCAGTGCGAGCGGTTTGTAAAAACGCTCGATCACGTTGCCCACATCGGTGGGCTTGGCGCCTCGCGCGAGGTCGGGTGCGACAGCAGGGTCGGCCAGGTCTTGGCCGGCGCAAAAGCCGCGGCCGGCACCGGTCAGCACCAGGCATCGCACGCTGCTGTCGGCCTCGACCTCGGCCAACGCCGCGGCGAGCTCGACGTGCATCGCCGACGTGAAGCTGTTCAGTGCCTTCGGCCGATTCAACGTGAGCGTGCGCACTGCGCCGAGTTGCGTGCTAAGCACAAGCGGTTCTGACATGGGGGTTCTCCTGCGTGCCGCCCGGAATGCGTCGACGAACATACTCGACCGACCGGTCAGTAAAGTCTAGTGCCAATCCGGTACAGCCGAAGACGACGCGACCCGGGGCTTACCCGAGGGCCGATCAGGGTGCGCGCCGCATCATGTCAGTCCGCTTGCCGGCGCGAAGTTCAGCGCCTTCATCGCCCGGGTCAACGTCTGCAGCGACGACGCGAACACGCCCCAGGGTTCGTTTCCGAGCGCTAGACGAGTGTCGATGTTGCGCACGTGCCAGTGCGCGCCGCCGTCGACCTGCGCGAGCTCGCTCCAGTCGACCGGCACCGAAACGCCGAGCCCCGGCCGCGCGCGGGCCGACCAAGCCGATGCGGTGGTCGCACCCCAGCCGTTGCGCAGGTAGTCGATGAAGATCCTGCCGACCCGGTTGCGCGGCCCGCTCTTCTCGACGAAACGCTGCGGCACGACTCGCGCCACGTGCACGACGATCGCCTGCGAAAACTGCCGCACGATTTGCCACTCGTGTTTGGGCGCCATCAACACGATCACGTGCAGGCCTTGGCCGCCGCTCGTCTTGAGCAGGCATTTCAACCCCAGTTCATCGAGGAACGAGTGCAGCAGCTGCGCCGCCTCGCGCACCGCCGGCCAAGCGACGCCTTCACCGGGGTCGAGGTCGAAAATCATTCGGTCGGGCTTGGGCATCGAGCGCGTCGTCATGTTCCGGGTGTGCAACTCGATCACGTTCATTTGCGCGGCCGATTGCAGGCCCGTGGCCGACGCGACGAGGAGCAGCGCCTCATGCCCCGGGTCGAGCGACTTGTCGAGCAGGATGATGCCGGGCAGCGCGTTTTCGTCGGCATGTTTCTGGAAAAACTGCGCACCCGCCACGCCCGATGGCGCGCGCACCAGCGCAACCGGGCGCGCCTTCAGGTGCGGCAACAGCAGCGGCGCGACCCGCGCGTAGAAGTCGACCAGCTCGCCCTTGGTGACGCCGCTGACCGAGTCGATCACGCGCTCGGCGTGAGTGACGCGCGGCTTCGTGTTCAGTGTCGAACGCGCGGGTGTCGAGGCCATCGCGGGCACGGGCTTTTCCTTGGCGATTTGCGTCGCCGACTTGTCGTCGCGAAGGCCGCGGAAAACCGAATGGCGAATGCGGCCGGTGCCTGTCCACTGCGCGAACGAAACTTCGGCGAGCAGGCGCGGCTCGACCCAGTGCGGCGTCATGTCGCTGCGCGCGCCGACCTTGTCGGGCGCGTCGCTAAACGGGCTGCGCGCCACACCCAGCTTGCCCAGCCGCAGCTTCAACGACGCGAGCGTGCGCTCGTCGAAACCGGTGCCCACGTTGCCGGCATAGCGCAGCGCGCCGGTCTCGTCGTGCACGCCGAGCAGCAGCGCGCCGATACCGGTGCGCGCGCCTTTCGGATCCGTGTAGCCACCGATCACGAACTCTTGCCGTTGCGCGGTCTTGAGCTTGACCCAGTCGGTTGAACGCGCCGAGCGGTAGAGCGAATCCTTGCGTTTGCCGATCAACCCCTCGAGCCCTGCCTTGCCCGCTGATGCAAGCAGTGCGGCAGGGTCGCCAGCGAACGCGTCGCTGAAGCGGATCAGCGGCTGGGAGTTGGTGGCCAGCAACGCTTGCAGGCGCTCGCGTCGCGTGGTCAGCGGTTGCCCACGCAGGTCGTTGCCGTCATAAAACGGCAGGTCGAACACGAAGTAGGTCAGCGCGCTCGTTCGCTTGTCATCGAACGCGTTTTGCAGCGCCTGGAAGTCGGGCACGCCGCTCGCGTCCAGCACCACCACCTCGCCGTCGAGCCAGCACGGCGCCAGCTTGCACGCGCGGACCGCATCGATGAGCGTGGGCAGTTTCGCCGACCAGTCGTTGCCGTTGCGCGTGAAGCAACGCACCGAATGGCCGTCGACCCGCGTGAGCAAGCGGTAGCCGTCGAACTTGATCTCATAGAGCCAGTCGTCGCCGGGCGGGATTCGATCGACGAGGGACGCGAGTTGCGGCGCGAGCGTCTGCGGCAATTCAAACGGCGTGCGCCTCGGTGCCGTCGGCTTGGCGACCACGCTGTCGGGGTGCGCGGTGAGCACGTTGAATTCATTCGCCGCACGCGCTTGGACATCGCGCTCTTTCATCAACAGCCAACTCGGCTGGCGCTCACCGTCGCGCGGTTTCATGCGCACAAGCGCCCATCGTCCACGCAGCTTCTCGCCATCGAGATCGAACTTGAGGTGGCCGTCGCGCAGGCCACCGCGCGCATCGCCGACCGGCACCCACGCGCCGCGGTCCCACACGATCACGGTGCCGGCGCCGTAGTGCTCAGGCGGGATCGTGCCCTCGAAATCGGCATACGACAGCGGATGGTCTTCGACCTGCACCGCCATGCGCTTGACAGCAGGGTCGAGGCTCGGCCCTTTCGGCACCGCCCAGCTTTTAAGCGTGCCATCGAGTTCCAGCCGAAAGTCGTAGTGGAGGCTGCGAGCGGCATGCTTTTGCACGACGAAAAGAAGCTTTTGGGCAGAACGACCGACCTCGCCGCGGGGCTCGGCCGTTTGCGCGAAATCGCGCATGCGACGGTATTCGACGAGAGCATCGGCGGCCGATGTCGAGTTCGCCATCGCGGGTTCAGCCCGTGCGCGTCTTCTTCGCAGGCGCGGTTTTCACGGGCACCTTTTTCTCTGCTGCCGCGCCGCCTTTGAGGCTGCGCTTGAGCAGCTCGGTCAGGTCGATGATGTCTGCCGACTTGACCGCTGCCTCGCCGGCCGCTGGCTGCACCACGGCCTCGGTCTCGCCCGACTCGACCTTGCGGCGCACGAGCGCCATCACCTCGTCCTTGAACGAATCACGGTAGTCGTCAGGCTTGAATGGCTTGGTCATGTCGGCGACGAGCTGCGTCGCCATCTTCAACTCGGCATCGCTCAGGCCCGCCGCCTTCGTGCCTTCGGCCGGCAGGTTCAGGTCGGCCCACGGCTTGATGTCTGCGCCCCAACGCAGCAGGTTCAGCACGAGGGCGGGGCCGACAGGCACCAGCGCTGCGAGGTGCTGCTTGGTCTGGATCACGACCCGCGCGAGGCCGATGCGCTGCGTCTTCAGCAGCGTTTCGCGCAGCAAGGCGTAAACCTTCGCGCCTTTGCCGATCGGTGCGAGGTAGTACGGCCGGTCGAGGTAAACAAACGGGATTTCATCGGCGGCCACGAACGCCTCGATGTCGATCGACTGGGTCGACTGCGGGTACGCCGCGGCGATCTCATCATCGCTGAGCACGACGTAGTGGCCGTTTTCGACCGCCACGCCTTTGACGATGTGTTCCTTGCTGATTTCCTTGCCGTTTTTCTTGTTGACGCGCTTGTAGCCGACCGGGTCCATGCTGCGCTTGTCGAGCCAATCGAAATCGATGCCATGGTCGGCGGTCGCGGTGTGAAGGCTCACGGGAATGTGCACCAGTCCGAAACTGATCGCGCCTTTCCAGAGAATGCGGGAACCTGTGGCCATGGCGAATCTTTCAGTGCAGCTCGAAGCAGCGCGCGCCGTGGTCGGGCAATGGCGCCGGGACGACCATGCTCAACATGCTGTCGGTCGGGCTCGGGCACGCGCTCGCCGAGCGCAGCAGGCTGTCTACGATGAAGCCGTCTTCTTCGATCACTTCGCCGATCAACTGGCGTTGGCTGTCGAACAGCAAGGCGCGCGGCGCGGCGCCAAGCAACACGATAAATTTGGCGGGAATGTTCATGGCCCGGATGCTCCGGTAGCCGCTGGTGCGGAGCCAGTCCAAGCAGCCCGATTCGGATGTCGGATTGCGCCTACGGATGCAACGTAGCGTATCCCCCTGATTCGCGGACTGTTCACCTCAGTCGTTGCCGTTCACAATAAGGAACAAAACGAAGTGGCCTCGCGCCCCCTAGGCGCGGTCAAAACGAGAGCACGTCAATCCATGGAACCGACCTACTTTGCCCAGTACCGCGGCTTCGAGTTTCAATGCTCGCCGGAGCGGGTCGGCGATCACGCATTCGCGCCCAGGCTGGTGATCCTGGATACAGCGCAGGCGGTCACGGTCGAGATCCCGCTCAATGTGCCATCGCCGCCATTCGCAGACCCCACCGTTGCCGCGCATCGGGCTTTTGCGTACGGCCGCCGATGGGTCGACGGGGAGTTCGACGCCGCAGAGGCAGCCACCGTCGACACCACGCCGCAATTGCTCGAAGGTTGAGCTTGCGTTCACAACGAGAAAGGGCACCTTGAGGTGCCCTTTCTCGTTGTGACGCCGGACCTACGCGGCGGGGTCGTCCGCTGGCGGTTGCTCCGGGTCGAAAGGCCTGACGGCGAGGCGCGCGCGGGTCTCTTCGAGCTCGTGCGCCAGCTTGATGAATTTCTTGCTAAGCGCGGCCCAATCGCGGATGCCGTCGTCGACCGGATCCATCGGATAGTAGACCTTGTGGCCTTTGACCCTGGAGGCCGAAATCGCGAATCTGACAAGGTCGTTCAGCTCGAACCCAAAGTCGGTCATCAGCCGGCGGGTTTCGGCGACATGCGCGTCGATCAGCGCCTGGCGGCGTGGCGTCATTTCCATCGTTGAGTTCCCACTAAAGAAAAGAGCCTGTCCCTTGCGGGCCAGGCTCTTGGCTTGTCGACGTGTGCGTTGGTGGGCGATGAGAGGGTCGAACTCCCGACATCCTCCACGTCAAAGAGGCGCTCTACCACTGAGCTAATCGCCCTAGCCCACCACTTTAGCACGCTCGGCTTCGACCTCTACTTGCGCCGCGCCGCGCGCACCCCAGCAATGTGCCCGGCCAACCCCAGCACATACCCAAGGCGAGCCGCGTCGGCGACCTCGATCGTGAAGGTCATCCAGGCCGTACCGCCGCCCGAATCCTTGACCGACCGGGTCTTGACAAAGGTGACGTTCATCTTCTCTTTCGCGAACAGCTCGGAGATGTCGCGCAGCAGGCCTTGCCGGTCGGCGGCTTCGACCATCACATCGACCGGGTACAGCGCCGCTTTCTCGCCGCGCGACGCGCCCCAGGCGACCGCGATCACGCGTTCGGGCGCGCTTTTGGCCATCTGTCGAAAGTTGGTGCAGACCGCGCGGTGCACGGCCACGCCTTTGCCGCGCGTCACGTAGCCGCCGATCGCGTCGGGCGGCGCCGGCCGGCAGCAGCGCGCCAGGCCCGTCATCAGCGACTCGACACCGACGACCAGCACGCCGCCCTTCGGCGTGGCCTCGGAGGGCCGACGCAGCGCGATCAGGTCGTCGTGCGACGGCGGCGGCGCAGCGGGGCGCAGCAGTGTTTCGATCGTGCGCAGCGACAACTCGTCCTTGCCGACGACCTCGAACAGCGCATCGGCATTGCGAAAGCCGAGTTGCGCCGCCAGGTCGTCGAGCTTCATTGCGGTCTTGCCCTCGCGCTGCAGCAGTTTTTCGACCGCCTCACGGCCGCGCGCGGTCGTCTCCTTTTGCGCCAACACGTTGAACCACGCGCGCACCTTCGCCTTGGCGCGGGGGCTCTTCAGGTAGCCAAGGTCGGTGTTGAGCCAATCGAGCGACGGGCCGCCTTCTTTGGTGGTGATCACGTCGACCGTCTGCCCGCTCTGCAGCGGCGTGTTCAGCGGCACCACCCTGCCGTCGACGCGCGCGCCGCGGCAGCGGTGGCCGAGGTCGGTGTGCACGGTGAAGGCGAAGTCGACCGGTGTCGCGCCGGCCGGCAGCTCGACGACCGCGGCCGCTGGCGTGAAGACGTAGATGCGGTCATCTGCCGGTGCCGCGGCTGCCATCGAAGCGTCGCCTGCCGCCGTGTCGCGTTCCCAGGCCAACAGTTGCCGCATCACGGCCTTGCGCGCCTCGGCGATGCGCTCTTGCTGATCGGCATTTGCGTTGACGCCGGCGTAGCCCTTCACGCCCGCATCCTTGTAGGCCCAGTGCGCGGCCACGCCGTGTTCGGCGTGTTCGTGCATCGCCTGTGTGCGAATCTGCACCTCGACCGTGCGCCCACTGTCGTCCTGAACCACGGTGTGCAGCGACTGGTAGCCGTTCGGCTTGGGTCGCTCGATGTAGTCGTCGAACTCGCCGGCAACCGGCCGGAAGAGTTCGTGCACACGGCCGAGCACGGCATAGCAGCCGGCGACCTCGGGCACGATCACGCGCACCGCGCGCAGGTCGAGCACTTGCCCGATGTCGAGGCGCTTGCCCTGCATCTTCTTCCAGATGCTGTAGAGGTGCTTCGGCCGGCCCTGCACTTCGGCGCGCAGGCCGTGCGTCACCAGATCGTCGGCGAGGCACCGGCGGAACGCCTCGACGCGCAGTTCGCGCTCG
>JANLUW010000392.1:0-2473 GCA_031363645.1 Rhizobacter sp.
GGCCAGTGCATTGCGGCGCTGCGCGTGATACAGGACATTCCACGCGCTGGACAGCAGGTAGAAGCCGAAGCCAAGGAACACATAGCTCGCGATGTGCAGCGCACCGAAGTGCGGGTCACCCTTTTCGCCGAGCAGCGTCGACCACAAGTGGCCGGTGTTGTGCGACATCAGGTCGAGATTCGGGTACTTCGTCTGCAGCCAGCCGGACATCAGATAGATGCTCAGCGGGAAGCCGTACATCTCGACGAAGAGCGCGATGATGAAGGCGGCGAAGGCCCCGAAGGTGCGCCAGTCGCGTGCGGTCTGTGGCTTGAAGAAGCTGAACGCGAACATCAGGAAGATGGCCGAATTGAAGACGACGAGCGCCCAGAGTCCGTAGGCGGGGGCATCGTGGTTCATGGCCGGTCTCCGGTGGGCGGCGTAGGTGACGCCGCCGGCGGCGTGGACATGGGCTTATTACCGTGGTGGTGCCCGTGACCGCCGCCGTGACCACCATGGTCGTGGTGCATGAAGACATGCATCAGCGGACACGACAGCAGCAGCAGGAGCGGCAACGCGCCGAGGAAGTGGGCACGGTGTTCGCTCAGCAGGAAGTACGTCGCGATGCCGCCCATGACGAGCAGGCCGACGGCGTAGCGCGAGCGCCAGAACGGTGGTGGCTCGGCGTCGTGATGGGAAAGTTCGTGATTCATTCGGTCCTCCTGGAGGCGGGTGTGGGTCAACCCGCGAGTCGATTGCGCAGCCACGCGAAGAATGTCCCCGCGAGCAACGCCCAGCCGTTCAGCAACAGCAGCGCGACGAGAAACCCCGACCACGCGAAGGGCTGCGGCTGCACCATGCCGCTGAAGTCCATACCGTGGAAGAGGCTGTTCATGAAGCCGAGGAACGGGCCCGGGGCCAGCACCCAGAGAAGGGCGCACAGCGCGTAGAACACCCCGACGGTGGCGGCCAACGCAATCCCGGTACTTACAGGGCGAGCGGCGGATGTCATGTAGGTGCTCCCGTCACTTCGCCGGCGCAGCGGGCAGACGATCCATCATCATCTGCATCGTGGCCTGCATCATTTCCATGCGCGCCTCCATCGCTTGGTGGCGCGCGGCCATCTCACCCTTCATGCCGCCCATGTCGCCGGGAGACATGCCGTTCATCATGGTCATGCTGTCCTGCATGATCTTCATGTGCTCGACCGTCAGCGCATCCCGCTCAGCGGGTGTTTTCGTGGCCATCATCTTGTCGTGCATCTCGTGCGTGGCCTTCATCTGGGAGTCCATGCGTGCCATGTCCGGTCGAGCCTTGCCGGGCATCGCCTTGGAGGCAGGCGCCGAAGCGGCCCCTGCCGGGTGATGGGCCTGATGGTCGTCAGCATCGGCTGCCCAGGAGGGCGTGCCCATGGTCGAGATGGCAAGGGCGAGCGAAAGCGAATGAGCGAGTTTCATTTGGAGATTCCTGATGCGGATGGTCGAGTTGGAAAGCCGGGCGGTCGCCGCCAGGCATCGGTGGGTCGCCTGTTGTCGGGATCGGTCACCGCACCTGGGCGCAGAGCCGAAACGAATGCAGGCGTTGACGCGGACCGCAGCGCACAGGGCTCCGGGTCAGGCGTCATCAGACGGCTACAACGTCAGTCGCGAGTAGCGCAGTCTGAAAGGCGGTCCCACGACGGGGACCAGAAATTCATCGAACCGGCTTGGCGCCGATGCGACCGGGGTTGCCGCATTCCATGCGAAGGCGAGCAGGAGCGCCAGCCCGGGATCGGTCAGATTGACGCCTGTCTGCACCTTGACCTGCGCACTCGAGCCATCGTCGCAGGCTTTCAGGCACGAGTCCTTCGAGGCATCTGCGTCGTCGTCATGGTCATCGTCAACGGCAAGGACATCACCTGGTGTCGCGTCACTGGCATGCTCGTGATGAGCGTTTGCAGAGTGGCCCGCGCCGATATGCGCGTGTTGACCGGGTGTCTCAAGCAGGCAGGCATTCGCCATTCCGGAAGCCAGCGCAAACGCCCACACCAGCATTGCCACGAATGTGGTGTTGCGCTTGGTGCGGCTGTTTGAAAACGGCTTCATGTTCGTGCGATTCGCGTGCGATCAGATCCTACGTAGGCTCCGCCGTCGCGGCTTGATCCGCATCAAATGCAGGCCAGAACGAACGACGCCTCAGGCCGTGCGAATGCGCAACGCGTGTACAACCTGAATGAGCAAAGGAGTAACCCCTTTGGCAGGATGCGCTTGCCCTGAGGCATGCGTCTGTGCGTTGGCGCACGCAGCGTGATTGGCGCAGCATCACCACATCGTCGTCTGTTCGGCCCATGGGCTTTGCGAGGCGCAAGATTGGGGCACCGAATGCGATGCAGCAAAGCAAGAGTAGAACGATCGACATGCAAACACACCCAGGTCATGACGGCCACGCCGTCCACGAACTACCCACGCCACCAGCCCCAGAAGGTCTCAAGGACCCTGTCTGCGGCATGAAGGTG
>JANLUW010000413.1:0-8382 GCA_031363645.1 Rhizobacter sp.
CTACTGGGTCATCCCGAAGGGTTCGCCGAACAAAGATGCGGCGCTGAAGTTCATCGCCTTCGCCAGCACGGCCGACGCGCAGGCCGAGTACGCGAAGAACATCGCCTACGGCCCGACCAGCACCTTGGCATCGAGCTTGGCCAGCGCCTTGGTGTTGGTCGGGCCGTAGGCGATGTTCTTCGCGTACTCGGCCTGCGCGTCGGCCGTGCTGGCGAAGGCGATGAACTTCAGCGCCGCATCTTTGTTCGGCGAACCCTTCGGGATGACCCAGTAGTCGAGGTCGTAGATGCCGCCGGTCCAGCTGATCTTCAGATTCTTGCCTTCGCGGTTAGCGGCGTCGATGCGGCCGTTGTAGACCGTCGTCATCGTCACGTCACCGGCGACGAGGAACTGCGGCGGCTGCGCGCCGGCCTCCCACCACTGGATACTCGGCTTGAGCTCGGTCAGCTTCTTGAACGCGCGGTCGGCGCCGGCCGAAGTCGAGAGCACCTTGTAGACATCGCCCGACTTGACGCCGTCGGCCATCAGCGCGAATTCGACGTTGTAGCGCGCGCCTTTGCGCATGCCGCGCTTGCCGGCGAACTTCTTGGTGTCGAAAAAGTCGGCCCAGGTCTTGGGGCCGTCTTTGAGCTTGTCGCCGTTGTAGGCCATCACGGTCGACCATACAAAGATGCCGACGCCGCACTCGGTCACGGCCGCGGGCAGAAAGTCGGCCTTGCCGCCGATCTTCGCGTAGTCGAGCTTCTCGAACAGGCCTTCGTCGCAGCCGCGTGCCACGTCGGGCGACTCGACCTCGACCACGTCCCAGGTGACCTTCTTGGTCTCGACCATGGCCTTGATCTTGGCCTGCTCGCCGTTGTATTCGACGGCCACGACCTTGATGCCGGTCTTCTCGAAGGGCTCGTAGTACGCCTTCTTCTGCGCGTTCGCGTTCGCGCCGCCGAAATTGATGACGGTGATCTGCTGCGCCATCACGGGCAGCGCAACGCAGGTCGAAACTGCAACGAGGGCCGCGGTCAAGAGAGTCTTCTTCATGGTGTGAGGTGCTCCAGTGGAGGGGTGGGGAAATCAAAAACTCAGGCGTAGATTCTGGTCAGGTCGGGCGGAAATTCGAGCCACACACTGTCGCCGATCGCGGGCACGGCGGGCGCCGAAAGCGGCAACTTTACGGTCGAGTCGCTCTGGCCTTCACCGACGCTGCACAGCAGCCGCAGGTGGTCGCCAAAATAGATCACGCTGGCCACGCGCGCCTGCAGCACGTTGCCGCGATCGCCGAGGCCCTGCGCACTCTCTTGCGAATGCAGCACGATGCGTTCCGGGCGGATGCCGGCCTGCACTTTCGCGCCCACGGCCGAGCGGTTGACGTTGATGCCGGTCAGCACGCGACCGTCGGTCAGCACGATGCCGCAACGCTCTTCACCAGAAGCGCGCACCGTGCCGTGCAGCATCGTGCTGTCGCCGATGAAGCCGGCGACGAAGCGGTTCGCCGGCGTCTCGTACATGCGGTCGACGACGTCGATCTGCTGTATCGCGCCGTCGTTGAACACCGCGACGCGGTCGGACATCGTCAGTGCCTCGCTCTGGTCATGCGTGACGTAGACGAAGGTCACGCCGAGCTGGCGGTGCAGTTCCTTGAGCTCGATCTGCATGTGCTCACGCAGCTGCTTGTCGAGCGCGCCCAGCGGCTCGTCCATCAGCACGAGTTGCGGCTCGAACACGAGTGCGCGGGCGAGCGCGACGCGCTGCTGCTGGCCGCCCGACAACTGCGCCGGGTAGCGCTCGGTCATCCCGCGCAGCTGCACCATCTCGAGCGCCTGGGCCACGCGCGTGGCCTGCAGCTCCTTGCTCACCTTGCGCACCGTTAGCGGGTACGCCACGTTCTGCCCGACCGTGAGGTGCGGGAACAGCGCGTAGTTCTGGAACACCATGCCGAAGTCGCGCTTGTGCGGTGGCGTGCGCGTGATCGGCTTGCCGTTGAGCAGCACCTCGCCGGCGGTCGGCGACTCGAAGCCGGCCAGCATCATCAGCGTCGTCGTCTTGCCCGAGCCCGAGGGCCCGAGCAGCGTCAGGAACTCGCCGCGGCGGATGTCGAGGTCGAGCTGGCGCACGACGAGCTGCACACCGTCGTACGTTTTCTGCACGCCGACGAAGCGCACCAGCGGTTCGGCGCCGTTGGGCACGTTGAGCGGGCGGGCGCCGGGCGCGGCAGCGGTGTTGGCCGCTGTTGCCGCGGCCGTTGTGACGGCTGTTGCGCCGCTGGCGAGATCGGGTTCGGGATCGGGTTCGGGCATGGCGCGGTCCGCGTCAGTCCGCCGCGGCGGTGCACGAGGCCAGGCTCGCGGCCAGTATCGCCATGCCTTCGTCGAGCAGCGCATCGGCAGCGGTCAGTGGCACCAGGATGCGGATCACGTTGGCCGAGGTGCCGCACGACAGCAGGATCAACCCGCGCCGCGCCGCTTCGGCAACCACATGCTTGGTGAGGGCCGCGTCGGGCTGATTCAAGTCGCCGTTCTTGCACAACTCGATCGCGACCATCGCGCCCATACCGCGCACGTCGACGATCGCGGGCGTGGCGCCGGCCAGCGCCTGCAGGCCGGTCGTCAGCCGCGCGCCGATCGCCTTGGCGCGGTCGAGCAGGCGGTCGCTCTCGAACACACGCAACACGGCGAGCGCCGCGGCGCAGGCCACCGGGCTGCCAGCATAGGTGCCGCCCAGACCACCGGGGCCGGGCGCGTCCATCACATCGGCGCGGCCGACCACGCCAGAGAGCGGGAAGCCGCCAGCCATCGACTTCGCTGTCGTGATCAGGTCGGGCGCGACCGGCCACTGCTCGCTTGCGAACCAGGTGCCGGTGCGGCCCGCGCCGGTCTGCACTTCATCGGCGATCAGCAAGATGCCGTGCTGGTCAGCCAGCGCCTTCAGGCCGGTGATGAACTCGGGCGGTGCGACGTAGAAACCGCCCTCGCCCTGCACCGGCTCGACGATGAAGGCGGCCACGCGCGCGGGCTCGATGTCGTTCTTGAAAATCAGCTCGACCGAGTGCAGCGCGTCGGCCACGCTGATGCCGTGCAGCGCATTCGGGAACAGCGCGTGGAACACCTCGCCGGGGAACGGGCCGAAGCCGGTCTTGTACGGCGCGACCTTGCCTGTGAGGCCGAGGGTCATCAGCGTGCGGCCGTGGTAGCCGCCAGTGAACGCGATCACACCGCCGCGACCGGTGAACGAGCGCGCGATCTTCACCGCGTTCTCGACCGCCTCGGCGCCGGTGCTCAGGAACAGGCTCTTTTTCGCGAACGCGCCCGGCGCCAGCGCGTTGAGGCGCTCGGCGAGTTCGACATAGCTTTCATACGCCAGCACCTGAAAACAGGTGTGGCTGAAGCGTTCGACCTGCTCCTTGACCGCATCGACGATCTCGGGCCGACTGTGGCCGGTGTTCAGCACCGCGATGCCGCCGGCGAAGTCGATGTAGCGGCGGCCCTCGACGTCCCACACCTCGGCGTTGACGGCGCGGTAGACGAAGATCTCGTGGGCCTGGCCGACGCCGCGCGCGACGGCGGCGTGGCGGCGGGTCATCAGGGCGGCGTTGTTCAGGTGGGCATCGCGTTGCATGAGCGGGCTCCTTCGTTTGAGGTGTGAGATCCGAGACTGTAGGCACCCGGCGGCGCGCATGCCACATTCCGAGCGTGACGCAGGCCGGCGCACGGTGCTGCACCGGCCGCCGGTACATGGAAGCGCCGATGCCGTGCCAGACAATAACGCATGCTCACCCGGCAAGCCGAACGGCTGCGACCTCGGCGCACTGAGGAC
This sequence comes from Rhizobacter sp., assembly GCA_031363645.1. Classification (GTDB taxonomy): domain Bacteria; phylum Pseudomonadota; class Gammaproteobacteria; order Burkholderiales; family Burkholderiaceae_C; genus LMDS01. The sequence continues at coordinate 3,808 of JANLUW010000413.1, forward strand.
GCTGCGGATCGAGCACGAACCGAAGGCCTTTTTTATGCAGGCACACCTGCAGTGCACGACACATTCGGCTACCTCGTCGCGCGGACCGAGCGATCAGGCGCATCGGCCAAGTGATCGCGCCAGCGCAGGAACGGCCGCTCGACGAAATAGCGCAAGGACGCGACCACCACTGCCGTCGCCAGCGCGTAGACAACGAACAGGCCGATGCCGTGCCAAGACAACGTTGGCGCGACATATTCATGCACGAGGTGGAACACGATTTTGTGGCTCAGATACAGGCTGTACGAGATCGTGGCGATCCAGGTGACTCCGGAAAAACGCAAGCGGCCGAGCCATCCTTGCGTTGCCGAACCCGCGACGACGAGCAGCGCCAGTGCAAGCGACAGCACCGGCCAGCCGAGGGTGTTGGCGAGCAGGCCGGTGCGGTCCCGGAATAGCCAAAGCGCGAGCGTTGAAGTCGCCAGGCCACCAAGCAGGAAAGCATTGGGCCGCGTCTGCCACCGGGACCAGGTTTACGGCGGGAACACTCGCACGATCGCGAGCATGACACCCGCCAGCAAGCCGTCCAGCCGCGTCCAGGTCGGGTAGTAGATGTCCTCGACGAACCAATTCCGCGGTGGATCGAGCGCGGCTTCGTGCAGCCGTATCGCACCTCGCAGGGCCATGCCAGTAACCACGATGCAGGCGCACAGACCGACAACCCGGGCCGTCGACGGGCGGCGCGCGAGCCCCACCGCGAGCAACGGGAAGACGAGATAAAAGTGCTCTTCGACGCAGAGCGACCAGGCATGCGGCAACGCCCGGTTGTTCGAGTAGTCGATCAGCAGATTCACCGTAAAACTGGCGAACTGCCACCAAGGCTGCAGACCCGGCGTCTCGCGCAACCCAGGAAACGCCGCGTACAGCGCCAGCACCACGGCGAACGCCGGCAGGATGCGCCACGCCCGGCGCAGGTAGAAAGCGCCATCGACACGCGTTCGCCGCGCTGCAGCGGCCGCATCACCTGGGTGCCGATCAGAAAGCCGCTGAGGACGAAGAAGATGTCCACGCCTGCCCAGCCGAAACGCAAAAACCAGTCGAAATCGGCGCCGAGCCCGCCGACGAGGAATGAATGGAACAGCACCACCCAAACGACCGCGGTCGCGCGTAGCAAGTCGAGGGCGGGGTGGCGACGCATGAGGCTGTGGGTTGAAGAACGCGAGCGAAGCAGGCGACGGTGCGTGTCAATCCAGCAGCGGCACCAGCCCGTCTTTCAAGCTGCCACGCGCCTGCTCGTAGCCGGGCAGCACGGAGCGCACCACGTCCCAGAAGCGCGGGCTGTGGTCCATGTGGCGGAGGTGCGCGAGTTCGTGCGCGACGACGTAGTCGATGCTCGGCATCGCGAAGTGAATCAGCCGCCAGTTCAGGCGGATCGAACCATCGGCGCTGGCGCTGCCCCAGCGCGTTTGCGCCGACGACAGGCTCAGCCGGGTTACGCGCACCCCGAGCTGCTGCGCGAAGTGCGCGCAGCGCTCCTCGAACACACGCCGAGCCTGGCGCTGCAGCCAACTCTGCACGATGTCGCGGATCTGCTCCGGCGCGGCGCTGTGCGGCAGACCGACGTGCAGCGTCAGGTGGGACACGCCGGCAGGCTTGGCGGGCGCATCGGCGCATGCATCGTCATGCGTGTGCAGCACCGCGCCGGTCGCGCGTGCGTCGAGCACGACGGTCACGGTCTCGCCGAGGAAGGGAATGGTCGTGCCATCGCGCCACTCGACCTTGGCCGACTGCATGCGCTGCGCGCGCTCGCGCTGCTCTTGCAGCTTCTTTAGAATCCAGCGCGATTTTTCGTGCAGTGCCGCTTCGATGTCGTGCAGCCCGACCCACTTGGGTGCGTTCACGCTCAAGCCTTCGGTGCCGACGATGAAGCCAATGCTGCGTCGGCGCGCGCGCTTGAGCGCATAGCCCACCACATGCTCGTGCAGCACGATCTCGCGGTCGGCCAGCGGATGCCGGAACACAGCCGGTGCCAGCACGCTCGCAATCGAAACCGGCTTCGCCAGAGGCGCGGTGGGAGCATCAGGCGCCACGACAGGCGGCTTCGCCGGCACCGCCGCCGGCGCCTCGAACAGCAGCAGCTGTTGCGTGTCGAGGGCGGCGGTTCGTCGAGGTATCGGGCGGGGCATCGGGCGGTGTCGTCAGGCGTCGCGCGTCAGGGCGCGGCGGCCGGCGCGGGCATCGGCGGCTGCCCGAGATACGCCTCGGGATCGAGCCGGTGCATCTCGGTTTCGATCCAGGTCTCGACTTCGCGCATCAGCTCGTCGGGCTCGCGCCCGGTCGACGGAATCGGCTTGCCGATCGAGATATCGATCACGCCTGGCCGCAGCACGAAGCTTTTGCGTGGCCAGCAGCGCGCCGAGGTCACCGCGATCGGCAACACCGGCCGCTCGGTTTGAATCGCGAGCCGCGTGCCACCGGCCTTGTACGTGCCCTTGCCGCCGCGCGCAGCCCGCGTGCCCTCCGGAAACATGATGACCCAATGGCCCTTGGCCATGAACTTGCGGCCCTGCTCGGCCACCAAGTTCCACGCCTGCGATCGCTTGCTGCGATCGATGTGAATCATGTCCATGCGCGCCATCGCCCAGCCGAAAAACGGGATGTAGAGCAGCTCGCGCTTGAACACGTAGCAAAGCGGGTGCGGCATCAGGCCGGGGAACGCGAAGGTCTCCCAGGTCGACTGGTGTTTGGGCAGCATCACGACCGGCGAATCGGGCAAATTTTCGGTGCCGTGCAGGCGTGCGTGCACGCCGCAAATCACCTTCGCGCCCCAGATCGCGGTGGTCAGCCAGCCCACGCACATCCAGTAGACGACGTTGCCCTTCGCGAAGATCGAAACCACGAGCACCGCGAGCGCCCACGGAACCACGGTGACGGCCATGAACAGCACGAACAGCACCGAACGAACTGCGTTGAAGAACATGCCCATCACTCGAGCCGCCCGAAGCCCGAATCGGATTCGCCGGTGGCGAGGCGCGACTTGCGCGCCTCGCGGATCAGGTGTTCGGCAAAGGCAGCGAGGTCGGCGTGCACGCGCGTGCCGGGCACTTGCGCGCAGAGAGCGTCGATTTGCGCGTCGTCCAGGTGCGCGCCCTTGCCGGTGCGCACGAGGTGCGTCGGGCAACCGACCGCCGCACCGGCCTGCAGGTCGCGCAGCGAGTCACCGACCACCGGCACATCGCGCAGCGCAACGCCGAATCGTTCGCCGATCTGCTCGAACAAGCCCGGCAGCGGCTTGCGGCAACTGCAGGTGTCTTCGGGCGCATGCGGGCAGAAAAACACCGCGTCGATGCGGCCGCCTTGCTTCGCGAGCATCTGGTTCATCTTGACGTGCATCGCGTTCAGTGTGGCCATGTCGAAAGTGCCGCGGCCGAGGCCGGATTGGTTCGTCGCGATCACCGTGTGCCAGCCGGCGTGGTTGAGCCGCGCGATCGCCTCGAGCGCACCGGGAATCGGCACCCATTCGTCCGGCGTCTTGACGAAGTCGTCTCGGTCCTCGTTGATCGTGCCGTCGCGGTCGAGGATGATGAGTTTGATCGGGGTCATGCGAGTGCCTCTTGCGCGCGGCGTCGAGCCCAGGCGATCAGCCGGCCCGGCGGGTGCGCCGAAGCGTCGAGTTGCTGGAGCCGTTCGACCAGTCGGTCGATCGTGATGATGCGATGACGCAGCACCCCGCGTACCCAGCCGGCGTCCTTGTAGCGCCCCGCCACGCACTTCAAAACGGCGATGTCGTGCAGGTCGTGGCAAATAGCCGTCAGCTCGCCGATGTAGTGCAGCTTGGCGAACGTCATCCCGTCGGCTGGCATCGTGGCCGTCTCCGGCGACACGCCATCAGCGTGGTAGCCGAAAGCGTCGTGGAACATCGACAGCTGCCCGATCCGGCCCTCGAAAAGGTCGGCACGCTCAGGGTGAAGCGCGGGGTACAAGTCGAGCTCGTTGGAGAGCAGCAACTCTGCCGGTGCCTCAGGAAAGTCGAGCAGCACCGATTGGCTGCCGATCACGACAAACGAAGTGTCCAGCGTGATCGCCGCCGAGGCTCGCAGCACGTGCTCCTGTTCGACACGTTTCATGCAGCGTCGAGCGCTTGCCTGAGCAGGCTGTCGCGCTCCGCCACTGAGATGAAGCGGCCCAGCGGCGAAACGCTGCGCAGCGTGGCGCCGTGCGAGTCGGGCGAGAGCGCTCCACGTTCGACCGAATCAACACCTCGTTCGAGCAAAAGTTGGCACTCGTCCCAGTACGGATCGCAGTGCGACGGCCCGGCCGATTGCTCGCGCCAACGCGCGATCACACTGAGCGCTTCGGCGACTAGCGCCAGCTGCTCGCGCAAGCGCTGCAGCGCCAGCCGGTACGCGGCGAGCGAGAAGATGTCGATGCTTGCGTGGCGGTCCATAAAACTAGATTATCGCGGCGCCGGTCTCAGCTCGCCAGCTTCGACAGATCGGCGACGCGGTTCATCGCAGCGTGCAGAGTGGCAAGCAGGCCGAGGCGGTTGGCGCGCAGTGCGGGGTCTTCGGCGTTGACCATGACCGACTCGAAGAA
>JANLUW010000415.1:0-2300 GCA_031363645.1 Rhizobacter sp.
GACCTTGGTCGGCTTCATCTGGTGATCAAAGACGTACTCGAACAACGTGTTGAGGTCCTTCGCACGCACCCCGGCGTCGAAGACGCCTTTGAACTCGGGTCGGTTGGTGCAGGGCGCAACCTCGGTGAAGAAGCTCTTGCCAATGACGGACTTGGGATCCCGACCGGTGATTGCACCCTCGACCGCGTTGTATTTCAGGATCTTGCCGGCGGCGTCGAGTTCGATGGCACCGAAGGCGAGCTTGTTGAGCTGCGCGTCGTTCATCTTCGAGAGGACGTTCTCGATATCGGTCTTGCCGAAGTTCAGGGTGTTCATGGTGGCGGTGTTCATTAACGGGGACTCCTTGGGAACTGCTGGAAGGGATGGATGGCTGCTGGGCTCGAACCAGGTCCGAACCCACAAACCTCATTGTTATCGGTCGCTTGCCTACATAACTTGATGCTGAAGGATCACTTTGTCCGCGCTATTCACAGCATCGGCGCTGACGCGCGCTGCTCATACTCGTCAACCACTGTCGTCGATGAGCAGATTGAACATGCGCCGTAACCCCGTAGTCATGCTTGACACCGTGAACCCAGTGGTCTTCGACGGCCGCCCGCTGTCCATCGAGGATGTCGCGGACCTTGCCCACCGCCGCCGCACAGCGGTGCTCAGTGCCGACACGGACTTCCGGGCACGCATCCAGGCCGGCGCTGACTTCGTCGCCCGGCTTTTGGCCGAGGATGGCGTGATCTATGGCGTCACCACCGGCTACGGGGACTCGTGCACCGTAGTTGTTCCGCCGCACTTGGTGCCTGAACTGCCGCACCGGCTATACGCTTATCACGGTATCGGCGCGGGTCGCCACCTGGACCCCGCCGAAACGCGGGCTGTGCTGGCCACGCGGCTCGCATCGCTCTGCCGCGGCATGTCGGGGGTCGGGTTTGCACTGCTCGAACAACTGGTGGCGCTGCTCCAGCACGACCTGCTGCCCTTGATTCCGGCCGAAGGATCTGTCGGTGCCAGCGGCGACCTGACGCCGCTGTCCTACCTAGCCGCCGTGCTTTGCGGCGAGCGCGAGGTGGTGTTCGACGGCCGCCGGATGCCTGCAGCCGAAGCGCTCGCCGCAGTCGGCCTGCAGCCGCTGCGGCTGAGGCCCAAGGAGGGGTTGGCGCTGATGAACGGGACCGCGGTGATGACCGCGCTGGCCTGCCTCGCGTGGCAGCGCTCCGATCACCTCGGCCGCTTGGCCACCCGAATCACCGCGCTGAATGTCGTCGCCAGCGCGGGCAACGCTCACCACTTCGACGAGGCGCTGTTCGCCGCCAAGCCTCACCCCGGACAGCAACGGGCGGCGGCCCGACTCCGCGCCGACCTGATGAGCGAAAAGCCCTCGCGCAACGATGCACGGCTGCAGGACCGTTACTCGCTGCGCTGCGCCCCGCACGTGATCGGCGTGCTCGAGGATGCGCTGCCGTTCTTGCGCCAGCAGATCGAGAACGAGCTCAACAGCGCGAACGATAACCCGCTGATCGACGCGGAGAACGGCCGCGTGCTGCACGGCGGTCACTTCTACGGGGGCCACATCGCGTTCGCGATGGACGCGTTGAAGACTGCTGTGGCGAACATCGCCGACCTGCTCGACCGTCAGCTGGCCTTGCTGATCGATGCGCGCTTCAACCACGGTCTGCCAGCCAACCTCTCTGGCGCGGTGGGCGAGCGAGCAACAATCAACCACGGACTGAAGGCGCTGCAGATCAGCGTCTCTGCGTGGACGGCAGAGGCACTGAAGGGGACGATGCCGGCCTCGGTCTTCTCGCGGTCGACCGAGTGCCACAACCAGGACAAGGTCAGCATGGGTACCATCGCCGCGCGTGACTGCTTGCGGGTGCTCGAGTTGAGCGAACAGGTGGGCGCGGCGATGCTGATCGCGGCGCGCCAGGCATTGGCGTTGCGCCAGCGCCTGCAGCCGCTGAATCTGACGCCAGCGCTGACTGCAATGTTCGATGCGCTTTGCAATGCGATCGGCTTCGTCGAAGAAGACCGTGCGCTCGATGTTGATCTGCAGCGACTGCTGACAGCGATGCGTGAGGGCCGCTGGCGTCCTTATGCCGACCACCCACCCCCAGCGCAGACCGATCGATGAAGGCAACCGATGAAGGCGAACTCGCGCCTTTCTCAATGAGCGAAGTAGATGAGGGGAAGTGGTGCCTTGGAGTGGCATCGTAAGCGTCCAGCCGCCTCACCTTGATCCCAGTTGGCCGACATAGGATGCTCGTGTCTCGACGCTCTCGAACTCATAGAGCTGGCCCCGTTGATCT
>JANLUW010000430.1:0-1826 GCA_031363645.1 Rhizobacter sp.
GCCGTCGGCGTGCACGGTCACGTCGATGCGCTTGGCGTGGTTGGCAAGCGCGTCGTCGGCCGCGTTGTCGATCACCGCTTGAATGATGTGCAGCGGGTTTCCGGTGCGGGTGTTAATGCCCCGGCGCAGCTTGACGGGCTCGAGCCCCTTCAACACGCGGATCGACGCCTCGCCATACGCGCCGGCGAAAGAACTGTTTTGCTTGGTTGCCATGGGCGCGGATTCTAGGAGCCCGCAAAATGGCCGCATATCAACGGAAAGGACTGGCCCATGCACTACCGCCAACTCGGCCGCTCCGGCCTGAAGGTCTCGCCGATCTGTTTCGGCGGCAACGTCTTCGGCTGGACCGTCGACGAAACCACGTCGTTCAAGTTGCTCGATGCCTGGGTCGACGCCGGCATGAACTTCATCGACACCGCCGACGTGTACTCGCGATGGGTGCCGGGCCACAGTGGTGGCGAGTCGGAAACCATCATCGGCAAGTGGCTCAAGCACAGCGGCAAGCGCGACAAGGTCGTGCTCGCGACCAAGGTCGGCAAGGACATGGGCAATGGCAAGGTGGGCCTCGGGCCGGCCTACTTGCGCGCCGCTGTCGAGGCCTCGCTGCAGCGGTTGCAGACCGATGTGATCGACCTCTACCAGTCGCACGACGACGACGCCACCGTGCCGCTCGCAGACACGCTCGGCGCCTATGCCGAGCTGCTCCGCGCCGGCAAGGTGCGCGCGATCGGCGCATCGAACTTCACGGCGTTGAGATTGACCGAAGCGCTTGCCGTCAGCGCGAAGGCGGGCTTGCCGCGCTACGAAACGTTGCAGCCGCTCTACAACCTGGTGGAGCGGCCGGCTTACGAGGCCGAGCTCGAAAAAGTGTGCGTCGACAACGGCCTCGGCGTGATCAACTTCTTCGCACTCGCCAGTGGGTTCTTAAGTGGCAAATACCGCAGCGAGGCCGATCTGGGCCAGAGCGCGCGCGGCCAAGGCGTCAAGAAGTACCTGACGCCGAAGGGCATGCGTGTGCTCGGCGCGCTCGACGCCGTCGCGCAGCGCCTGAGCGCGACACCCGCACAGGTGGCGCTTGCCTGGCAGATCGCGCGACCCGGCATCACAGCGCCGATCGCGAGCGCGACCTCACTCGCGCAGCTCGACGGCCTGGTCGCCGCGGCGCGGCTGCAGCTCGACGCCGACGCGATCCGGACGATCGACGCGGCGAGCGCCTGACGTGGTCGCCGCGGTCGGCCTGATCGATGCGCACGGCAGTCAGCGCGCATCGGCCTGGGTGCAGCGCTGGTCGCATCTGGTGCCGGTCGGTGCGAGCGTGCTCGACGTGGCCTGTGGCAGCGGCCGCCATGTGCGCTGGTTCGCGCAGCGCAGTGGCCGCGTGACCGGCGTCGATCGTGACGCGGCGGCTGTGGCGCCGCTCGCCGGCATCGCCGAGATCTTCGTCGCTGACATCGAAGGCGGTCCGTGGCCGTTTGCGGCGCGCACCTTCGATGCGGTCGTCGTCACGAACTACCTTTGGCGCGAGCGCCTGCCCGATGTGATCACTGCTGTTGCGCCGGGTGGGCTCTTGATCTACGAGACCTTCGCCGCCGGCAACGAGACCGTCGGCAAACCCTCGAAGTCGGCATTTTTACTGCGACCCGGCGAGCTCTTGAAAGCGTGCGCCGGGCTTCGCGTGATCGCGTACGAAGACGGCTTCATCGAAGGGGACGAGCGCGCTTCGGAGCGCTTCGTGCAGCGAATCGTCGCGGTGCGCGAGAGTGCTGGCCACGCACCTGCGCCGCGCCGCTTCGGGCTGGTTTCGAGTGACTCCGCGGCGCGGGTAA
>JANLUW010000435.1:0-8141 GCA_031363645.1 Rhizobacter sp.
CAAGCCCGCGACGGTCGACTGGACCGCGGCGAAAGCGTCGTTGGTCGGCGCGAACACGGTGAACGGGCCAGCGCCGCTGAGCGTGCCTTGCAGGTTCGCCTTGACGACCGCGCCGACGAGCGTGGAGAACAGCGGGTTGACCTGCGCCATCTGCACGATGTTGAGCACGCCGGGCGGCACCAGCACCTTGACGATCGCATGCACCACGCCGTTGCTCGCCGCCACGTCGGCCGTGACGACTTTGGCCTTGGTGAGCGCCGCATCGGTGATCGTGACGCCGCCGGTCGTCGCCAGTGCGAGCGTGGTGGGCGAACCGCCCAGCGAATACAACGTCGCCTGCGTCGCGCCACCAGCGGTCAGGTCGGCAGCGGTCTTCTTGGTCGGCAGCACGTGGTGTTTCAAGATGCTCGCGAGCGCGCTCGCCAGCAACGCATCGACCATCGCCATGGCGCTCGCGAAGCCGAGCTGCGTGGCGAGTGCGCCGAAGGCGGCGTCGGTCGGCGCGAAGACCGTCAGGCTGGCCGCGGGGTCGGACAGTGCCGTGACGAGGCCGGCTTTGGTGGCCGCGGCGGCGAGTGCGTTGAAGCCGTTCGCCTGCGCGACGACAACGATGTTGCCGGCCGGGTGCGGGTCGTCACCGCCGCCGCCGCACGCGACCAAGCCGAGTGCCCCGCCGGCCATCACCAAACTTTCAAACCATCGATTCATGAGAATTCTCCAGGAGTGGTTTTTTGAACGAACAGCGCACCCGCCCGAACGGCTGATGGCCCGGTTCAACACTTTGCAGAACTCGTCAGTTCGGATGCAGAACTTCCCAGTCTCGATGCGACCAATTGGTTTCCAAATCTTGCCGGCGGGTCAAGCCGTAGGGATCGACAGCATCCAAATTGCAAGTCGCCACACAGCCGGCCCCATGTCGAGACCGAGTTTTCAATCGCAGGTGTCGAAGGTTCGGGAAGACGCGATCGTGGCCGTCATGAACCGACTGCTGGCCGAGAAGGGCTTCGACCTGATGACGATCGACGAGGTCGCTGCCGAGGTCGGCATCGGCAAGGCGAGCTTGTACAAACACTTCGCGTCGAAACAAGACTTGGGCGCGGCTGCGATGGCCTTCGTGCTCGAAGGTACGCGCGGCCACGCCGCCGAACTCGCGGCCGATGCGACGCTCGACAGCTTCGCCCGGCTCGAAGCGATGGCACGCTGGGCGGTCGAGCAGCAACTGAGCGGCGAGATGCCGGCGCTGCCGGCGCAGAACCCGTCGCTCCGCGCGACGATGGCACGCCACCCGCTTTACATGACGCGGCTCACGCTGCTGAGCGATCAGCTCGGCGAGTGGATCGAGGCGGCGCGGCACGAGGGCCGCCTCAACCTTGCCTTTCCGGCCGAACGCACGTTGTTCACGCGTTCGCGAAGGGCTGCGACCCGGTCGTTTTCATCATGAAACAGAGCGGGCAATACACCGACGCGCAAATCATCGACCGGGCCGTGCAGTCTTGCTTCGCCGGGTTGGCCGGGAGGAACGCGGCGCGACCGCGCAAGCGCCGCGATTGAGGGTTGCCAACAGGTGCCCGGTCAGGAAGCCGAGGCGAATCAGTGCACTATGTTGCATCACGCGCAACGTCTTGACCGCGCTGCCCGAACTGCCTCAATCGGACGACGCGTTCACGTGTTGCAGTTGCGCGCGCAGCGCCGTCAGCGCGGCCTCGGGCGACATCTCGCTGGTGTCGAACACCGCATCGGCCTTCGAGTAGAACGCGGCGCGGCTTTCCAGAATGCGGCGCAAGTCGTTCATCGCTTCGGCATTGCCGGTGTTGCCGGCCATCGGGCGCGTGTCGCCCTGCGCGAGCACGCGGCCCATGTGCTCTTCGGGCGTCGCGCGCACCCACACGGTGTAGCAGTGCGCGAGCAGCAGGTTGAAGGTCGCGGGGTCGGAGACGATGCCGCCCGGCGTGGCGATCACGGCGCGCGGAAAGCGCTGGATCGTCTCTTCCATCGCGCGCTTTTCGTAGCGGCGGTAGGCGACCGGGCCGTACAGCGAATGGATCTCCGAAAGCGTGCAACCCGCGAGTGCCTCGATGCTGCGGTTCAGCTCGACGAACGGCACGCGCCAACCTTGGGCCAGCGCGCGACCCAGCGTGCTTTTGCCCGCGCCGCGCAGCCCTATCAGCGCGATGCGCTGGCGCCGCGCCGCGGGGCTCGTCGGGACACCGAAGATTGCGGCGAGCGCGCCGCGCGCCTGCACCAGTTCGGCCTCGCTGCGGCCGCGCAACAGCTCGCGGATCATCAGCCATTCGGGTGAGCTGGCAGTCTCGTCGCCGACCAGCTCCGCGATCGAGCAATCGAGCGCCTGCGCCAGCTGCCGCAGGAACTGCACCGAGGCATTGCCCACGCCCATCTCGACGTTCGCGAGATGCCGCTCCGACACGTCGGCTGCTTTGGCCAGGCCCTTGCGCGTGAGCCCGCGCCGGGCCCGCAGTGCGCGGGTGCGCTCCCCGAGCGCGCCGAGGAACGGGTCTTTCGCGTCGGCACCGGCGGTGGCGTTGACAGGCAGATCCAAGTACAAAGCCTTCGGGTTTGCGTGGGCCGCACGTCAAAAAGAGGGCACTATAGTGCGGAAAGTGCAACTTACTACACTCGATGTCGCAAGCACAAAGCACGCAGGTTAACCCGCCACCCGAGCAGTTCAACGCCGCCGCGCACTTGCTCGGGCTGAACGCCGGCAGGCCCGACAAACTCGCCTACATCGACGACACCGAGCGCGTGAGCTACGGCGAGTTGGCCGGCCGCGTGCGCCGCTGCGCCGCCGGTTTGCTTGCGCTGGGGTTGCAGCGCGACGAGCGCGTGTTGATGGTCATGCACGACAGCGTCGACTTTCCCGTTGCGTTCCTCGGCGCGCTCTACGCCGGCATCGTGCCGGTGCCGGTCAACACGCTGCTGACGACCGACGACTACGCCTTCATGCGCGAGAACTGCGGCGCACAGGCGCTGCTGGTCTCGAACGCGCTGTGGCCGATGTTTGCGCCCATTTTCGAGGGCGCGGCCACCGCATCACGCATCCCGGTCATCGTCTCCGGTCCGGGCGATGCGCCGGGCGGCACGCGCAGCTTCGCGAGCCTGCTCGACGCGCTGCCACTCGCCTTTCCGGCCGATACGCGCGCCGACGGCATCGGGTTTTGGCTCTATTCGTCGGGCTCGACCGGCCGACCCAAGGGCACGGTTCACACGCACGGCAACCTGTACTGGACGGCCGCGCTCTACGGCACGCCGGTGCTGGGCCTGATGGATGCCGACATCGGCTTCTCGGCCGCCAAACTCTTTTTCGCCTACGGCCTCGGCAACGCGCTCACGTTCCCGATGAGCGTCGGCGCAACCACGGTGCTGATGGCCGAGCGGCCGACGCCGACGGCGGTGTTCAAGCGCTGGGTCGACCAACGCGTCACGGTGTTTTTCGGCGCACCGACCGGCTACGCGGGGATGCTGGTCGCGCCCGATCTGCCGTCTAAATCGCAAGTGAAACTGCGGCTCTGCTCCTCAGCCGGCGAAGCGTTGCCACGCGAGATCGGCGAGCGTTTTACGGCGCATTTCGGCTGCGAGATCGTCGATGGCCTGGGCTCGACCGAGATGCTGCACATCTTCTTGTCGAATCGCCCCGGTGACGTGCAATACGGCAGCACCGGCCACGCGGTGCCGGGCTACCGGCTCAAGCTCGTCGACGAAAGCGGCTCTGATGTGAAGCCCGGCGAGATCGGCGACCTGCATGTCTGCGGCCCGAGTTCGGCGTTGATGTACTGGGGCCAGCCCGAGAAGTCGCGCGCCACGTTTGAAGGCGAGTGGACGAAAACCGGCGACAAGTACTCGATCGACGAACGCGGCTGCTACGTGTATGCCGGCCGCAGCGACGACATGCTCAAGGTCAGCGGCGTGTACGTTTCGCCGTTCGAGGTCGAGGCCACGTTGATGCAGCACCCGGCCGTGCTCGAATGCGCCGTGATCGGCATCGAAGACGCCGACGGCCTGACCAAAACCAAAGCCTGCGTCGTGCGCAAGCCGGGTGCGATGGTCGACGAGGCCGAACTGAAGGCCTTCGTGAAGACGCGCCTCGCGGCCTACAAATACCCGCGCGTGATCGAGTTCATCGTCGAGCTGCCGAAGACGGCCACCGGCAAGATTCAGCGCTTCAAACTGCGTGACACGGCAAACGCGTCGGCCACTGCGCTGGCACGCACCGCGAAGTGACCGCCGAGGCAATCCGCTTTGCGCAATTCGATTGGCGCGGCCTGCCGCTGCGGCTCGAATGCCAGTGGGTCGGTGATCCGGCATCGAAGATCGCGCCGGTCGTCTTTTTGCACGAAGGTCTCGGTTCGATCGCGATGTGGAAAGATTTTCCCGAGCGCTTCTGCAGCGAGCACGGCCTGCGCGGTTTCGTGTTCTCGCGCTACGGCTACGGGCAGTCGACACCCAAGCCGCCCGATGAACGCTGGTCGCCCGCGTTCATGCACATGCAGGCGCACGAGGTGCTGCCGCTGCTGTTCGACGCACTGCGCATCGAGCGCCCCTGGCTCTTCGGCCACAGCGACGGCGGTTCGATCGCGCTGTTGCACGCGGCCAAGTTCGAGGTGGGCGGCATCGTCGTCGTCGCGCCGCACCTGTTCGTTGAAGCCGTGTCGATCGCGAGCATCGAACGAGCGCGCGAAGCGTACGAGGCCACCGACCTGCGCGCCCGCCTGGCCCGCCACCACGCCGACCCGGACTCGGCGTTTCGCGGCTGGAGCGACATCTGGCTCGACCCCGCGTTCCGCGCCTGGAACATCGAGTTCGAGCTCGACGCCATCACCTGCCCGGTGCTCGCGGTGCAAGGCGCCGATGACGAATACGGCACGCTCGCGCAAATCGGGGGTATTCAAAACCGACTGCCGAAAACCCGCTTGCTCGTGATCCCTAAATGCGGACACTCCCCGCACCGGGATCAGCGCGAACGGCTGTCGACCGAAGCAGGCCGATTCATCCTCGAACATTCAAAAACACCCTGAGCTGGGAGCCTTCATGCACTTTGCCTTCAAGACCACGACTGCCGCCGCCCTCGCCCTGTGCGCGATGGTTGCGCACGCGCAGACCGCCGGCCCGATCAAGGTCGGCTTCATGCTGCCCTACACCGGCACCTTCGCGAGCCTCGGCAACATGATCGAAAGCGGTTTCAAGCTCTACGTGCAAGAGCAAGGCGGCAAGCTCGGCGGGCGCGAGATTCAGTACTTCAAGGTCGACGACGAATCCGACCCGTCCAAGGGCACCGACAACGTCAACAAGCTGATCAAGCGCGACAACGTCGACGTGCTGGTCGGCACCGTGCACTCGGGCGTCGCGCTCGCGATGGCCAAGGCGGCGAAGGACAACAACACGCTGCTCATCATTCCGAACGCCGGTGCCGATGCGATCACCGGCCCACTGTGCGCACCCAACATCGTGCGCAGCTCGTTCTCGAACTGGCAACCTGCCTTCGCGATGGGCAAGGTCGCTGCTGAAAAAGGTGCGAAGCGGGCGATGACGATCACCTGGAATTACGCCGCCGGCAACGAGTCGGCAAAAGGCTTCACCGAGGCCTTCGAAAAGGGCGGCGGCAAGGTGCTCAAAGACATGAACCTGCCCTTCCCCGGCGTCGAGTTTCAGGCCTTGCTGACCGAGATCGCGGCGCAAAAGCCCGACGCGGTCTACGCCTTCTTCGCCGGCGGCGGCGCCGTCAAATTCGTCAAAGACTACGCGGCCGCGGGCTTGAACAAAAGCATCCCGCTGTACGGCCCCGGCTTCATGACCGACGGCACGCTCGAAGCGCAAGGTGCCGCCGCGCAAGGCATGCTGACCACGCTGCACTACGCCGACAACCTCGACACGCCGCGCAACAACGCCTTCCGCAAAGCCTTCGCGCTGACCTACAAGGCCAACGCCGACGTGTACGCCGTGCAGGGTTACGACGCCGCGCAGATTCTCGCCGCCGGCCTCACCGCGGTGAAGGGTGACTTGAGCAAGCGCGACGCGTTGACCGCCGCGATGCGCAAGGTCACCGTAGACAGCCCGCGCGGCAAGTTCACGATCTCGCCTGCCGGCAACCCGGTGCAAGACATCTACCTGCGCGAGGCCAAGGGCAACAACAACGAGTACCGCTCGGTCGCGATCAAGGCACTCGCCGACCCGGCGCGGGGGTGCAAGCTCTGAGCGGCCGCGCTATTCACGTTCGCAGAGAGCCGAACATGCTTCTCAAGACCTCGTGGCGGCTCCAAGATGCCGAGGCGCAATTCAGCGCTGTGGTCGATGCCGCGTTGAACGGCCGGCCGCAGTTCGTGACCTGCCGCGGCAAGCGCGCGGTCGTGGTACTCGACGCCAGCGAGTACGAGCGCCTGCGCCGTAGCGCAGGCGCAGAGGCGCCCGACTTCATCGGGCACCTGCTGGCGATGCCGAGGTCTGCGAAAACTGTGAGAGATGCCGCCGCAAAGCGACGGTCGATCCGCCTGCGAGCCGTGGTGTTCGAGTGAACTTGCTCGACACCTGCGCTGTCTTGGAACTGTGCATGGTCGACCTCGAAGCGGCGTGACCCCGTGGACCTCGCCACCTTCCTCGTCCAATGCCTGAACGCCGTTCAATACGGCTTGCTGTTGTTCCTCGTGGCCAGCGGGCTGACGCTGATCTTCGGGATCATGGGCGTGATCAATCTCGCGCACGGCAGCTTCTACATGATCGGCGCCTACCTCGCGTTCGTGCTCGCGCCGTACTTCGGCGACTGGTTCGTGACCAAACTCGCCGTCGGTGTGCTGCTCGCCGCCGTGTTTGGCTATCTGCTCGAGTGGGCGTTCTTCAGCTTTTTGTACCAACGCGACCACCTGCAGCAAGTGCTGATGACGTATGCGTTGATCCTCGTGTTCGAAGAAGCGCGCAGCCTGCTCGTCGGGAATGACGTGCACGGTGTGCAGGCCCCGGCATGGCTCGCGGGCGGTTTCGAGTTGGGCGGGTTGATGTCGTACCCGTGGTACCGCGTGTTTGCCTCTGCCGCCTGCATCGTCGTCGCGCTCGCGCTCTACTGGGTCGTGAACCGCACGCGCCTGGGCATGATGATCCGCGCCGGTGCGAGCAACCGCGACATGGCGCGCGGCTTGGGGCTCGACATCAAGCTGCTGTACCGCATCGTGTTCGCGGGTGGCGTCGCACTCGCGGCGCTTGCAGGAATGATCGCGGCGCCGCTGTCGTCGGTGTATCCGGGCATGGGTGGCAGCGTGCTGATCATCTGTTTCGTCGTTGTCGTGATCGGCGGCATCGGGTCGATCACGGGGGCGTTGATTGCTTCGCTACTGGTCGGTTTCGTCGACACGTTCGGAAAGGTGTTTTTTGCTGAGTACAGCGGGGTGGGTGTGTATTTGCTGATGGCGGTGATTCTGGTGTGGCGGCCCGAAGGGTTGATGAAGCGTGCGTACTGAGGCGGTCCTTCTCTGCGTTCTGGATTCTTCGCGCGCATGGCCGCGGGCGGGTGCCTGTAGGCGGTCAGCGGAAGCGGTCGCCGCTGCGCGACGACTGCCTTGCGGTGCTCGGTCTGGCGGCCCGCCGCAGAACTCACTGCGCTCTAACAGCCGCGGCGAGTCAGATGACGATGCGCGCTGCGCGCGCGGCCTCCAGCCCTCCGCTCCTCAGCGCTTCCCATGCCCGCCCACAGGCACCCGCCCACGGCCATGCGTGGAGGCAGCTTCTCTTCTCGCCGATCTCGGAGCAACAGCCGGTGGTGGGTTCAAGGCCGGGGCGGATGGGTGCACAGGCGCATGGGCGGCGCTGAGCATCGCAGCGCAGCGGGGGAAGTCTGCTGTACCCGGCAGACCGGCTAGAAGGCTTCATGCGACGGCTCGTTCAGCGACTGTGCGGCGCCATCGCAGCCGCCCCGCGGAGCGAGAAGCGCAAGGAACCCGCAGCGAAGCGGAGGGCGCCGCCGCTGCGACTGGGCGCCCATCCGCCCCGGCCTTGCCGCGCAGATCTCCGCGTGCGAGCCGCGAAAAACACTGAGATGCGCAACCCATCTCTCGTCCCCATCGTCGCGGCAGCCGTCCTCCTCGCTCTGCCGCCCGTCCTATCACCCTACCTCCAAGACCTCGTCGTGAAAATCGCGATCT
>JANLUW010000440.1:0-4846 GCA_031363645.1 Rhizobacter sp.
CCGGTGCCGCTGCCGTCTAGTCGGCAGCTTCATTCCACGGTTTAAGCAAACGAATCAAGGCAAAAGGAAAAATCATGGCTGACGGCAAAATTGTTCAGTGCATCGGCGCGGTGGTGGACGTCGAGTTCCCCCGCAACGCGATGCCCAAGGTCTACGACGCGCTGACGATGGAGGGCGGCGAGTTGACGCTCGAAGTCCAGCAGCAGCTCGGTGACGGCGTCGTCCGCACGATTGCGTTGGGGTCAAGCGACGGCCTGCGCCGCGGCCTGATGGTCTCGAACACCGGCAAGCCGATCATGGTGCCGGTCGGCCGCGCGACGCTCGGCCGCATCATGGACGTGCTCGGTCGCCCGATCGACGAGCGCGGCGAGGTCTCGCAAGAGCTGACGATGTCGATCCACCGCAAGCCGCCGGCCTATGACGAACTCAGCCCGTCGCAAGACCTGCTCGAGACCGGCATCAAGGTGATCGACCTGATCTGCCCATTCGCCAAGGGCGGCAAGGTCGGATTGTTCGGCGGCGCCGGTGTCGGCAAGACCGTCAACATGATGGAGTTGATCAACAACATCGCCAAGGCGCACAGCGGCTTGAGCGTATTCGCCGGGGTCGGTGAGCGCACCCGCGAGGGCAACGACTTCTATCACGAGATGGCCGACTCGGGCGTCGTCAACCTCGAGAACCTGCCCGAGTCGAAGGTCGCGATGGTCTACGGCCAGATGAACGAGCCGCCGGGTAACCGCCTGCGCGTGGCACTCACCGGCCTGACGATCGCCGAGTCGTTCCGCGACGAAGGCAAAGACGTGCTCTTCTTCGTCGACAACATCTACCGCTACACCTTGGCGGGCACCGAAGTTTCGGCGCTGCTGGGCCGCATGCCTTCGGCGGTGGGCTACCAGCCGACGCTGGCCGAAGAAATGGGCCGACTGCAGGAGCGCATCACGTCGACCAAGGTCGGCTCGATCACGTCGATCCAGGCCGTTTACGTGCCGGCAGATGACTTGACCGACCCTTCGCCTGCAACGACCTTCGCTCACCTGGATTCCACCGTGGTGTTGAGCCGCGACATCGCCTCGCTCGGCATCTACCCGGCGGTCGACCCGCTCGACAGCACCTCGCGCCAGCTCGACCCGAACGTCGTGGGCGACGACCACTACGAAACAGCGCGGGCCGTGCAAGGCACGCTGCAGCGCTACAAAGAGTTGCGCGACATCATCGCCGTGCTCGGCATGGACGAGCTCTCGCCGGAAGACAAGTTGGCCGTGGCCCGCGCCCGCAAGATCCAACGCTTCCTGAGCCAGCCGTTCCACGTGGCCGAAGTGTTCACCGGCTCGCCGGGCAAGTACGTGCCGCTGAAAGAAACCATCCGCGGCTTCAAGATGATCGTGGCCGGCGAGTGCGATTCGCTGCCGGAGCAGGCGTTCTACATGGTCGGCACGATCGACGAGGCCATCGAGAAGGCCAAGAAGATAAATTGACGGCCCCAAGGCCCGGGCTGCGTCCGGCCCGCCTCCCGGGGAGAGCTCGAGCAAGGTGGCAGAGCCACATTTGCTCGAGAGTCTGACCCCATGACCTGACAAAGGACCATCCGATGGCAACCCTGAAAGTGAGCGTCGTTTCCGCCGAAGGCAGCATCTTCGAAGGCGAGGCGAAGTTCGTCGCGCTGCCGGGCGAAGGCGGCGAGCTCGGCATCCTGCCGCGCCACACGCCGCTGATCACCCGGATCAAGCCGGGCGCGGTGCGCATCACGCGCGCCGACAACGGTGAAGAAGAGTTCGTGTTCGTGGCGGGCGGCATTCTCGAAGTGCAACCCGGCACCGTCACCGTGCTGGCCGACACCGCGATTCGCGGCGCCGACCTCGATGAAGCCAAAGCGGCAGAAGCCAAACGCCTCGCCGAAGACGCGATGAAGAACGCCAAGAGCGACATCGACTTCGCGAAAGCGCAAGGCGAGTTCGCGGCGATGGCGGCGCAGATCGCGGCTATCCGCAAGTTCCGCGGCAAATAAGTCCTCCGCACCTGTTTCCAGAAGCCGCCCGGCGAGAGCCCGGCGGCTTTTTCGCTTCTTGGATGCGGATGCGCGGTGGCAGGCGATCAGACGAGCTCCGCGTCGAGCTGCTCGATCCGGGCCCGCGCGACGGTCTCGCCATGCACGCGCGAGATGGTGTCGAACAATGCGCCGCGCAGGTGCCACAAGTCATCGGCACGGCGCATTTTTCCCAGCCGCTCGAGCATTGTGTTGCGGTCGAACGCGGGCACGTCGGCGAGGAGCGTGATGCACAGCTCGCGCAGCGCATCCATGTCGGGCGGCGCAGTTCGCAGACCGATGGTCGACAGAAAAGATTTGCCAAAAGCTTTTAGTTTCACCATGACCATGTTCCGTCGAGTGATGCAATATGGCCTTCGCGTTGGGTCGACACGAAGGTCCGCGCGCTGCGGTGCGGGATGGCCGCGAGTATCCCGCGCGGGCCGGAGGAGCGCGAATGGAGAGATGCCCCTAGACCGCGTGGACGGCGATGCATGTCGCCTGCGCGCCGCCGTTTCGTCTCGCAGCGTGCACGGCAGCGTGACATTTGCCCACGGCGTTCGACAGGTCTTGGCCGCTATGATGCGCCGCTGCTCCGCCTGCTACGCCACGTGTCCTCAGCCCCCGATCCCCTGAACCCCGCACAGCTCGAGGCGGTGCACCATCTGAGCGGCCCTTGCCTCGTGCTCGCGGGCGCAGGCTCAGGCAAGACCCGCGTGATCACGCACAAGATCGCGCGGCTGCTCCAAGCCGGCTACGCGCCCGGGCAGATCGCTGCGATCACGTTCACCAACAAGGCCGCGCAAGAGATGCGCGAACGCGCGAAATCGCTGGTCGGCCCGCGCGCGACCAAGCACCTTGTCATCAGCACTTTCCATTCGCTCGGCGTGCGCATATTGCGCGCCGAGTACGAAAAGCTCGGGCTCAAAGAACAGTTCAGCATCTTCGACAGCGACGACGTGCTCGGCATCTTGAAAGAAGCCGGCGCGACCACCGACAACGCGCTCGCGCGCCGCTGGCAATGGACCATCAGCGCCTGGAAAAGCGAGGGCAAGCACAGCGCCATGGTGGAACCCGCCAACGCCGACGAGCAGGTCGCGCAGCGCGTGATGCAGCGCTACGAAGAGCGCCTGGCCGCCTACCAGGCCGTCGACTTCGACGACCTGATCGGCTTGCCGCACAAGCTGCTGGCGCGCGACGCCGAGGTGCGCGCGAAGTGGCAAGACAGGTTGCGCTACGTGCTGGTCGACGAGTACCAAGACACCAACGCTGTGCAGTACGAGATGCTTAAGTTTCTGGCGGGCGAACGTGCCATGTTCACCGCGGTCGGCGATGACGACCAAAGCATCTACGGCTGGCGCGGCGCGACCATCGACAACCTGAAGCGCCTGCCGCAGGAGTACCCGACGCTCAAGGTCATCGCGCTGGAGCAAAACTACCGCTCGACCGGCAACATCCTGCGCGCAGCCAACATGGTGATCGGCAACAACCCGAAGCTGTTCGAGAAAAAACTGTGGAGCGCGTTCGGCGATGGCGAGCCGGTGCGCGTGATCGAGTGCGACAACGAGGAGCACGAGGCCGAGCGAGTTGTCGCGCGCTTCCAGGCGCTGCAGGCAGGCACGACGGCGAGCGCCTCGGCAGCGTCTCCTACCGGTGCGAGCGCGGTCGAGCTTCGCGACTTCGCGGTGCTCTACCGCGCGAACCACCAGGCGCGCGTGTTCGAGAAGGCGCTGCGCAAGGCGAACATTGCCTACAAGGTTTCGGGTGGCCAGAGCTTCTTCGACCGCGCCGAGATCAGGGACCTGTGCGCCTGGCTGCGCCTGATCGTCAACAACGATGACGATCCGGCGTTTTTGCGTGCGGTGACGACACCCAAGCGCGGCATCGGCCACCAAACGCTCGCGAGCCTCGGTGAGTTTTCGGGCCGGTGGAAAACGAGCCTGTACGAAGCACTTTTCGCCGAGAGCCTCGGCTCGGTGCTCAGTGGCCGCGCGCTCGGCTCGCTGCACGAGTTCGGCCGCTACGTGAGCGACTTCGAGTACCGCGCACGGCAGACCACCGGCGCCGGAGACGCGAAAGTCTTGCTCACCGGCTGGCTCAAAGACATCGACTACGAGCGTCACCTGCACGACGGTGAAGACAGCGAAAAGCTCGCCGCCGCGCGCTGGAGCAACGTGCTCGATTTCGTCGATTGGATCGCACGGCGCTGCGGCGGCAAGGATGACAACGACGGCGCACGCGCCGTCGGCGAGAACGACGGTGGGTTGAGCGTGGAGAGCGAGAAGAAAAGCGTGCTCGAGGTCGCGCAGACGATCTCGGTGATCATCAGCCTGGCCGAGCGCGGCGACGATCAGAACGTGGTCACGTTGTCGACGCTGCATGCCGCCAAAGGGCTGGAGTGGCCACACGTCGTGCTCGCCAGCGTCAACGAAGGGCTGCTGCCGTTCGTGAGCGGCAGCAGCGAAGACGATGGCCTGACGGCCGAGCGGCTCGAAGAAGAACGCCGGCTGATGTACGTCGGCATTACGCGTGCGCGCAGCACGCTTGGGGTGAGCGTTTTGCGCCGCCGCAAGCGCGGTCGCGAGTTCATCGCCGGCATGCCGAGCCGCTTCGTCGAGGAAATGAAGTTGGACGACGTCACCGCCAAAGAAGACCCGCGCGAAAAGCTCAAAGCCCTGCGCGCCGCGGCTGCGGCGCGCGCCCTGAAGGCGAAGGAGAGTATCGAGTCAACTCCCTCTTCCCCTGGGAGAGGGCGGGGGTGAGGGCTGGCGGCACGCTGTCGTGGCCCGCTGTCACCCCTCACCCCACCCCTCACCCCAACCC